>CAZATK010000006.1:5917-18381 GCA_964488085.1 uncultured Candidatus Saccharibacteria bacterium | reverse complement strand
ACATCTCGACGAACTAAAAACCTTTATGATCCGAAATCAACTTATCCTTTTAAATTAAGTCGCTCTAAAATAGAACTTTTTTTAGCGTGTCCTCATTGCTTTTACTTAGACCGCCGTCTTGGCGTTGGCCAACCACCCGGCTTTCCTTTTAGTTTAAATTCGGCAGTGGACTCTCTATTAAAAAAAGAATTTGATATTCACCGCGCCGCCCAATCAATCCATCCGCTAGTCAAACACTATAACATTGACGCTATCCCTTTTAGTCATCCGGAAATAAATAAGTGGCGGGAAAATTTTGTCGGCATTCAGTACCATCATCAAGCAACTAATCTTATAATTTCTGGCGCGATTGATGACCTTTGGATTAATCCACAAGGTGAATTAATGGTTGTTGATTACAAATCCACCAGCAAAAACGAAGCCATAACCGCTCTTGATAAGGACTGGCACGGGGGTTACAAGCGCCAAATGGAAATTTACCAGTGGCTCTTGCGCCAAAATGGACATAAAATTTCTAACACTGGTTACTTTGTGTATTGTAACGGTCGCGCCGATAAAGAAGCATTTGATGGCAAGTTAGAATTTGACATAACACTCATACCTTATCTTGGTAAAGATAATTGGGTTGAGGGGGCAATTATAGACGCCCACAAATGCCTTAATAGTGAAAAAATTCCACCGTCTTCAGACAAATGTGATTTTTGCGCTTATGTAGATGCCGTTAAAGAAGTCACGGACGAAAAAAAGAAGATCGGGTCTCCGAAGAAAAAAATCAAAACTGAAAAAGAAGGTCAGGGATCGCTTATGTGATATAGTTTATATGCCTATGGACACAATTATTACCAACAAAAAGGCTTACTTTAACTACGAAATTTTAGAAACTTACGAAGCAGGAATTGAACTGCTGGGGTTCGAAGTTAAAGCTATTAAAACCGGCAAGGCGAGCATAGTCGGTTCTTTTGTGATTGTAAAAAATGGAGAGGCGTGGCTTTTAAACGCTGACGTTTCTCCATATCAACCAGCCAATACACCTCCCGATTATAATCCTAAACGCACCCGTCGTTTGTTATTAAATAAAAAAGAAATTAGAGAATTAATTGGAAAAACGCACGAAAATGGCTTGACAATAATGCCATTAAAGTTGTATAGTAAAAACGGAAAGATTAAGATTGAAATTGGCATTGCGCGAGGAAAGAAAAAAACGGATAAGCGTGAAACCATTAAGAAAAGGGAGTGGTCAAGGACTCGACGGAACATTGAAACCAGATAAGCAAGTGAAGTTGTAAATCTTCTAAAAATTTACAAAAGATTAACTGCTAACACATTTAATCGACAACCTGCATTAGCATACGCTTAATGCGGCATCGGCGGTCTATGCCCAATGAGGCCATCACCGGTGTAATAATTTTGGGCTCTGTTTCGAAAAACTGACGTTTCGAAATGAAAATTAGTCAGTAAAATTTTTCAGTTTTTGCTAAGTTTTGAGCTGAAAAATTTAAATTAACTTGGATAAACTTGTAGAAGGTCTGGCGTAAATTTTTCGGACAAGGGTTCAATTCCCTTCACTTCCACCAATTCATGTTAGAATGAATTTATGTTATCAATATTTTTAGCTAAGTTATTAGGTCTTTATTTAATCATCGTCATTCCGGCAGTTTTTTTAAACAGAAAACTAATGGAAAGAATAGTAAAAGATTTTTCGGATAATTTAGGACTGGTCTATGTCTCTGGACTTTTCAATTTAATAATAGGATTACTAGTAATTTTATCCCACAATATATGGGTCGCCGATTGGCGAGTACTCATCACAATTATGGGCTGGCTCGCATTAACGAAAGGCATAGTCAGATTATTTTTCCCAGAAAAATTACCTAAATTAGCAAAAAAGGTTTCTGAAAGTTGGTTTATGGTTATTTGTGCCCTTTTCTTATCAATCGGAATTTATTTAACTTACATTGGTTTTTTACTAAACTAAAATAGTTTTTTGATTGAAAATTAACTCATTAAAAATTGATTAGAAATTAAAGAGGCGGAGTTGACTCCTTCCTCTTTATGATATATTCTTACCGTAAACTTTCTTGCAAAATCCAAAACTAAACAATCAAATCACCGCCGAGCAATTAATGGTAATTGACGAACAAGGGCAGAGCTTGGGACTTATGAGTCGAGAACAGGCCCTATCAAAAGCCCAAGAAAGCGGATTAGACCTAATTGAAATAGCCGCTTCCGCCAAGCCCCCAGTTGCCCGAATAATGAGTTTTGACAAGTACCGCTACCAGCAAGAGAAGAAGTTGAAAAAGCAGAAAATTGGACAAAAGAATCTTGAAACAAAACAAGTCCAAATAAGCGGAAGGTCTGCCACGAACGATCTTCAAGTTAGGGCTAATCAAATCAATAAGTTTTTAAGCGAGGGCAGGCCAGTAAATATTATATTAGTGCTTCGCGGTAGAGAAAAGGCCAATAAACAATGGGCGGAGGAGAAATTAAGAGAGTTCTTGAAAAATATGGTAAGTGAACACAAAGTTATCTCCTCAATCAAATTTATGGGACGAGGAATGCAAGTGCAAATTACCAAATTATAAAAAATATGGCAAAAAAATCTGTAGTTAAAAGAATAAGAATTACAAAAACCGGAAAATTAATGCGTCGTAAAATGGCGCAAGATCATTTTCGCGCTAAAAAATCAGGCAAACAGATACAGTCAAAAAGAGAGGGTAGGCAACTTGAGAAAATGGACGCCAAGATGCTTCTTCCATATCTTACATCTAGAAACTAAGATTTAATAAAAATATGACAAGAGTAAAAAGAGGCACGATTGCCACTAAAAAAAGAAAAAAGATATTAAAGTACACCAAGGGCTTTCGCTGGGGAAGAAAACACAAAGAGAGAGCTGCCAAAGAAGCCCTGCTTCACGCATGGTCTCACTCTTTCAGAGGCCGGAAAGAAAGAAAAAGAGATTTCAGGTCTCTCTGGCAAGTTAAAATAAATGCCGCAGTTCGGACTGAAGGATTATCTTATAGCAAGTTTATCTCTCTGTTAAAAAATAAAAATATCAAATTAGACAGAAAAATATTAGCTGATTTAGCTGAAAATCAACCGCAGGTTTTTAAAAAAATAGTCACGCAAGTTAAGTAGAAAATATTTATAAGCCCCCGATCTTCCTCTCCTTAATATTTCACTTTTACCATATCTAGCTCGATCGGGCTAGATATGGTAAAAATTATGAAATGATTTTTTATTTAATTAGGGGAGCTAGTGTGAACTGTTGGAGAATTTTTTAAGTAGCTACCGCTGGTGACGCAACAACTGGAGTCGGTCCTTTAATATAAAAAAAGGCTCTTTTAAGAATCGCCACTCTAACCTTATATCGAGACAACATTCTTCGCGCTTCATGATAAGAGAACCATCCATAGCCCTCGTGCTCAGAAGAAATTTTGATTTCTGATTTTTCAGTTTTTGCCAAATAAAAAATTACTATCTTAAAAATCTTTTCTTTCCCCCGAGAATACGGAAACTTTTCATAAACTTTAAAATTTTGTTGCATCTCTAAGTCAGATTTTTTTAATCCTGTTTCTTCACTTACTTCTCTAAAAGCAGTCTGCCAACTTTTTTCATCGCCCTCCATTCGTCCGCGCGGAAAATCCCAAACGCCTTTTGCTCTATAAAGCAACAAAAATCTGGGCCCTTGTTGGGTTTGTCTAACTATTATAATTCCTGCTGATATAACTTTTGTATAACTTTTATTTTCCTCCATTTTTAAGCATACTAAGCATCTTTTCTAACGGCCAAGTATTAATAATATCCTTCTTTTCAGCCCAACCACGCCTAGCTTGAGCAATGCCATACTCTAACACAGAAAAGTGAGATGCGGAATGGCTGTCAGAATCAATTGATAATTTGACACCCCCCTTAACACATTGCCTGATATGATCATCTTTCAGATCTAAACGGTCAGGAAAAGCATCGATCTCCAAAATAGTTTTAGTTTCTTTAGCGGTTTTTATAATCGCCTCCATATCAAGCTCGTAAGCAGGTCGTTTGTTGATTCGTCTTCCCGTTGGATGAAAAATAATGTCCACATGCGGATTGCTCATCGCCTTTTGCAATCTCTTCGTTTGTTCTTCTTTAGATAGATTGAAATAAGAATGGATGGAGCCCCCCACCACGTCTAATTGAGCCAAAATCTCGTTAGGCAAATCCATACTGCCGTCTTTTAAAATATCACATTCACTACCCTTCAAAATTCTAAATTTTGAATTTCGAATTTTTAATTTCGAATTTAGCTCATCAATTTCTTTCATCTGTTTTAAAATTCTTTCCGAATCCAGTCCATGAGCCATTGCCAATCTATGAGTATGGTCTGTAATCACCATATATTCTAAACCTGCCTCTATAGCGGCTTGGGCCATGTCCTCAATAGAATCAGCCCCATCAGACCAATCGCTCTGCACTTGCAAATCGCCTTTTAAATCTCCATATTGGATTAATTGCGGCAACTTTCCCCTTTCAGCGGCTTCCACTTCCCCCGTCATCTCTCTTAATTCTGGCTCTATATAATCTAAACCCAATGCTTTATATAATTCCTGCTCTGTTTTGCCAATCATCATTTTTTTACCTCCACCTTTGGCGGAGAATAATCCGTAC
Source organism: uncultured Candidatus Saccharibacteria bacterium (assembly GCA_964488085.1). Lineage (GTDB taxonomy): Bacteria > Patescibacteriota > Minisyncoccia > UBA6257 > UBA11618 > CAZATK01. The sequence continues at coordinate 13,737 of CAZATK010000006.1, read as the reverse complement.
TCGTTCAGTTTATATCCTTTTTTTACAGCGATTTGACGCAAAGCAATATTATGCTCTTTTGATCCTGTAAAATAATTTAGAGCCGCTCCATAAGATTCTTTGGGCACCACTCGCAAATCCACATCTAAACCATTTTTTAATTTTATGGCTGATTTAGTATCGCCATGAGCATAAACTATTCCAACCTCTGGCATAGAAGTAAAAAAATCCATTATTGATTTAGGATTGTCCGATGTAACTAAAATATCTACATCTCCAATTGTTTCTTTTTTGCGCCGAACCGAACCTGCAATTACTATATCTTCAACTTCCTTTATTTTTTTTAAGCGATGTTCTATTTTTTTTATTAGAGGCATTACCTCTCCCAAAATAAATCTAGAGCCCGATTTTTTTATAAATTCCAATCCCTTAGAAATATTAATTTCGCTCTTTTCTCCAAATCCTTCTAAATTTCTTATCTTACCCTTTTTTACCGCCTCTTCTAATTCCTTAAGGTTAGTAATGCCTAACTCTTTATATAATTTATAAATACTTTTTGACCCAAGGCCTTGAATTTGGCTTAGTTCTGACAAATTAACGGGTATTTCTTTTTTTAATTGTTCGTAATATTTTAAATGGCCGGTCTTTATTAATTCTTCAATTTTTTCCGCAATAGAAACTCCTATACCGGAAATTTTTTCCAAAGACTCTTTGCCTCCTTTTTTATAAGTGTCGCTTATCTTTTCCGATAACGAACCGATAACATCCGCCGCTTTTTCATAAGCTCGGATTTTAAAAAATGATTCGCCCTGCATTTCAAGATATTCACCTATTTCCCGTAAAATTTTCTCAATCTCACTATTCTCCATATTAAAAACTCGAGGGTTATTTAATAATGCTCTTAGGCGTATGTTCGCCAATCACACGTTCTCCTCTTTTAGAATTATGGGGAGGGAAAGCAATTTCCGGCACTAAAACAATAATTATTGCCGCCAATAAGCTCAATACTGCCGCTATAAAAAATATCACTACAAATCCAAACCATTGCACTAAAATACCGCTCAATAATCCTGTTAAACCAGCGGCAAATCCCGCTATAGTGCTATCTAGAGTAAATTCAAACGAACGATGATCTCCATCTAAATGACGAGAAAAAAGACTATACCAGGAGGGAATAAAAAGAGAGAAGGCCATGGCCTGCAATAATTTAATTAAATACAACTGCCATATTTGGGTAATAAAAATCAAACCAATAGCAGTTAAACTAGATAACGTTAAGCCCAAAACTAGAACCAAATGATCGTCTTTTTCTCCCCTAATTTTATCTAAAACTAAAGCCACAGGAACTTGAAGTATTGATTTAGTAAACCAGTAAATGGCTGCGGCAAATCCAATAGTAATAACAGTTGCCCCCTGAATTCTATCAATAATAAAAATAGCGAAAACAGGATCAATTAAACTCCATCCGCTCATAACGGTCAGATCAACTAAAATAAGTTTTTGTATAATCTTATTAACTTTAAGATTTGAAAGGTATTTCAGCATTATCTACAATAATTTTAACATCTTTACTCTTTTCTATTAAACGAGAAAATAATAAATCAGGAGACACATTAAAACCGTTTCCTAATAAATCTTGCGCTGATGCCAACAGATCTTTTTTTAAAGGTCTAACATTCAGGGTTTTATTTAATTCTTCTTTAATTTCTTTTTTAATTTTTTTGTAAGCAGCTTTTTTTAACAATAACAAATCTTTCACCTCATCATAACCTAAAGATCTTTCCGCAATCCATAAATAAAAATTACCACCAAACAAAGTCGTTCGATCTAGGGCGTATTCTAATATTGACCAAACGGAAGCCGACTCCTTCTTAAGCCACCACAATCTGTCTATCAAAAATAAAGCCAAAGCAATTCCCACAATTCTCATCCATATTATCTCGGAAAAAATCCACATTAAAGATATGGTGATTAACAATCCATAAAAAAGATAGGAAATTAAACGAACAAAAAATCTTTCCCAAACATTCATAGATAATTTTAAATAGTTTAAATCTTTTTTTATTAAAAAATTAAGACGCAAAAGGGCAAAGATACGGTAAAAAGATTTTCCAAATACATAAGTTAAGATAAGGCGCATAAATAAAACTAACTTTTAAGCTGATTTCGTGTCAAAAGTATAGACAATAAAGGCAAGATCATCATCTGTAAAACTGGCAGAAGACCGACATTCAATAGGGGCAAAATCGGCATCAAACTTGAATAAGCCCAACGATTATTATTAATTGCGTGATACTCCACTAATATTGCCCACAATCCCCCCAAAACCAATAATATCGCCAATTTTTTATTACTTATTTTTCTTCCCCAATACATATTTCTCATTAATATTCCAGTTAATAAATACAAACCAATAACTATAAGGGCGTCTTTAAAAGAAACAATCCAATGAACTTCAATAAATTTTAAATAATTAGAAATGTCTCCTAGTCCTTCAAATTTATAAAAAGTCATTTGAGAAATTTCCCAAACAAAATTTAACAAAAAAGAAATCACTAAAAGATAAACAAGAAACCTGAAAACCATTAATTAAATTATATATTTTTATCCTCTATCTTACCATCCTTAATCTGTTTTAAAATTAAATTCACCCCAACCACATCGCCATTCAAATCAAAAGAATATTTTCCCAATAAGCCATCGTATTCTGCCATATTATATAGATAATCTCTAACTTTTATATAATCATAATTAACTTTTTCAATGGCCTGAACTAAAATATTTACGGCATCATAAGAGGCAGCCATATAAAACTCGGAACCGCTAACATTGCCAAATGTTTTTTTGTAATCTTCTAAAAATGCTTGAACCCTAATATTATCACGATTAATATTGGGCAAATCGGTAAAAACAATGCCCTCTGACGACTTACCAGCAATTTCTAAAAATTTTGGCCCATTGGGAATCATATGAGCAAACATCGGCAGAATGATCTTTGCCCCTCTTATTCCCTTCACTAAAAGACCGCCTGATTGTTCTGTCTGAGAATTTATTATAATAGCTTCGGCTTTAGAGTTTTTTATTTTGGAAAAAATTGGACGAAAATCTTTTGTATCGGGAGAAAAAATCTCGTCTACAGATACTTGGATATCGGATTTGGAAATCTTTTCTAAAAAAGAACGTCTTAATGCCTGAGTGTGTTCAGTACTCTCTGAAATAATAGCCAAATCCTTATATTGATTACCTAAAATTTCCCCTAATACATAACCACCGTAAGAATCGGAGGGAATATTTCTGAAAATAAAAGTTCCGGCATTAGTAAGATCGGGACTTGAAGCAGATGGGGAGAAAAGAACAACTCGATTTTTTTCCGCAATTTCGGACATTGCTAAAGTTTCCCCATTACAAACACCGCCAATAATAATTTTTATTTTATCTACATTAATAAGTTTTGTAATCGCGGCGCGAGCAGTTTCGCCATCGCATTTGCTATCTTCATAAACAATATCAATTAATCTTCCTTGAGTTCTTAAATCCTTAACGGCTAAATCAATTGAATTTTTAATAAAAGCGCCGTAAGAAACAGAATCACTACTTAAAGAGCCAATAAAACCAATTCTAATGGGCTCCGATTGAGATTTTTTGTCTTCTAAGTAAGAAGGGGAAAGTTCGAAAAAATAATATATTCCCACGATAACCGCGAGCAACAAAAAAACACCAATAAGGTATTTAGTCATATGATAAGGATTTTATTGAAAACCATTGCTTATTGCAAGGAAGACATTATAATTGTAGCAAATGGACGGAAGGCATTATTTAGAAAGTGTCTTTAAGCGAATTGATGAAGCCGCTAAAATACTTCAACTAAAACCCTACGTTATAAAAGAATTAAAAACTTTTTCTAGAGTTTTAGAAATGAGAATCCGAGTTGGCAAACAGCATTTTACTGCTTATCGTGTTCACCATGTAAATCCTTACGCAACTGGCCATCGTCCTTATAAAGGTGGCTTGCGTTTTGATAAAGATACCGGTGGAGATTTAAATACTATTAAAGCATTGGCGGTGGAAATGACTTTAAAATGCGCTGTTGTGGGACCAGATATGGAACGACGCTTGCCTTTTGGGGGCGCAAAAGGAGGTATAGGAATTAATTCAAAAACTTATTCTAAAGAGCAAATAAGGGGCATAGTAGAAAAGTTTGTAGATGAAATGGGAGATGCAATAGGACCAACAATAGATGTGCCAGCACCCGACTATGGGACTAATGAGGAAATAATGAGACTTATCAGCACTCGTTATTGCAAATCTCACCCCATTTCTGGGTCTGGGGCTGTAGTTACGGGCAAGCCACTAAGCAGGGGAGGCGGAGGTTGTCCGGGACGCAAAGAAGCAACTGGACTGGGCATGTTATATGTTTATAGAACTCTGAAAGAACTGAGGGCTTTGCCAGAAGCGGTAATTAACGCTAATCATCCCCGAGCAATAATTCACGGCTTTGGCAATGTGGGCTCTAATTTTGGTTTGTATGCCAGTCAATTCGGAATTAAAATTGTTGGCGTCGCTGAAACTAACGCCACAATTTACAATGTTAACGGCATCAATATGGAAGAACTTTATAGTTATGTTAATAAAAATAAAACCATTGTTGGATTTCCCAACGCTCATGAAACTACTTTTGAAAATTTATTACGCCAACCACACGAAATAGATGTTCCGTGCGCCAAAGAAAATTCTATTAATAATGATTGGGCCAAAACTACAGACGCTAAACTAATCATTGAAGGTGCAAACGGCCCTTGTTTTCAGACAGCTGAAGATATTTTTGCTAAGAGGGGCATTGTCATAGTGCCTGACTTATTAGCCAATGCCGGCGGTGTCACCGTGTCTTATTTTGAATGGCAACAAGATATTGAAGGAGCGCAATATGACAAAAAAACCGTATTTGAACAATTAGAAAAATATATGCGTACCGGCACAGAAGGCGTTGTAAAAACAGCGCGGGAATATCGCACCGATCTACGAACGGGCGCTTATATTTGGTCAATTCAATATCTAAATGACGCTATTTGCGCCAAACACGGTTGGTGAGCGTCAGCCCCGAAACCAACCAAAACATTATCAAGCCCGGACGCAATGTCCATAAGAAGTGATCGAATAAACCGAATAAAACTAATGATAAAAGCATTAGTTTTAAAATAGGCAAACTATTCAAAATAAACATATAACCTATAAAAATTAGAAATAGTATTAATCCAGCCAGACCTATTTCAACGGCAATAGTTAAATATAAATTATGAATAGGACGCTCGCCCATTGCCAATGTCAGACCGTGGCCAGTCCATGGTTTTTCTTTCACCCTTTCCCAAGCAAATTGATAATCACTTAAACGATTTTGTATGGAAAAATCTTGATAACTAAAATTAATGCGGGGAAGGATTACCCAAGAAAATATCAAGCTCAAGGTTATGAGTGTTAAAAAAATAATCAAAAATAAATCTTTATTATAGTTAATTAGAAGAAAGAGCGCGCTTACTATTATTCCAATAATCCAACCGGCCCGGGAAAAAGTTAAAATTAATCCCAACCAATTTATAAATATCGCGGCAACGAATAGAGATAAGAGATTTTTATTGTAAAAAAAGTAAATGCTTAATAAGCTCAAAATTAAAAATGCTGCCAGAATGTTCGGATGAGGAAATGTTCCGTAGGCCCTTAACAACCGTCCCCCGTCAACAAAAACTCGAGCTAAATCTTTATTAAGAGGACTCAAAAAAGATTCACCTAAAAAATACAGACCTAAACTTTTATGAAAAATAAACTGAATTAAACCAATAAAAGATTGTAATGTGCCAAAGATCGCTAAACTAACAAATATCCATTTATTTACCGTTACCATTAGAACGGGCTACTTTTTTAACCACTCTATCTTCCAAAAACCAAAGCAAAACAAAAACTGCAAGAGTAAGAGCGGTAGAAAAAATTGCTATAGAATACAACTTATAAGCCACAGACATGCCAATAGCCGCCGCTACCCATAAACCAGCGGCCGTAGTTAATCCATGAACTCTAGATTCATGAAAAATAATAGAGCCAGCTCCTAAAAAACCAATACCAACTACTACTTGAGAAGCTATACGAGAAGGATCAAAGCCCGGCATACCCCAAAATTCGGGAAAGGCATGTTTAGACATTAAAGAAAATAATGCCGCTCCTAACGACACTAGCGCGTAAGTGCGAACTCCGGCTACTTTTCCGGCCAGTTGCCTTTCAACGCCCAAACTCGCTCCCAAAACAACGGCTAACATTAATTGCAAATAAACTTCATCCATAATGTTTATCATTTTTTTCCTTCTCTACCATTTCTACAACCATCTTTAATAGTTCTTTGGGATTAGAAGAAAAAACAACTTTTCCAAATCCGCGATGGGACTTAGTTAATAATTCTCGTATAAAATCCGCAGTACCACTACTTCCTTCAAGAACACCAATGGGCTTTCTATCTTCAAAAGCAATAGTAAATTCATTTAATGTGCCTATCCTTCCACAAATAATAATCACAGCATCTGATGAACGAACTAATAATAAATTACGACCAGCATAATCAAAGCCAGTAAAAACAATCGTGTCATGATAATCCAATGGCAAATGATAGGACTTAACATGAGCGAGCTCGGAAACGGCTGGGGAAAAACCTATTACCGTTCCCCCTTCCTTTTTCGCTCCCTTAGCTCCCCAATAAGGAACGCCGGTAGTGGCTCCGGTTACTAAAATAAAACCTGCCTTGGCAATCTCCGCCCCCATCTTTTCGGCATTTTCTAAAGCATCTAGAGAACAATGCCCTGTTTCAGCAGCGCCAGAAACACAAATCTTATGTTTAATATTAGATAGACGCTTCCTCGCCATAGTTTTAATTATAACTCTTTTAATTCGTAAGAAACACCAAGCTCCGGAAGCATGGCATTGACAGCAAGCTCATCTTTTAATGCTTGAACTAGAATACTGCCTTCTTTTTCTTCGCCTTGAACTAAAAATACATTTTTTAGATTCTGCCTTTGCGGTCTAATCCAATTTAGTAATTGCGGTTTGTCGGCATGAGCAGAATAACCGCTAATAAATTTTACTTTACAATTCGCATCAACCTCTTCACCAAATATTTTAACTTTTTTCTCTCCGTCTAATAATTTTCTACCCAACGAACCCGTGGCTTGATAGCCAACTACGAGCAATATGCTGTTTGGATCTGGTAAATAACGACGCTCGTGATGTAGAATTCTTCCGCCATTAGACATGCCAGATCCGGCAATAATCACTTTTGGAGGCAAAATATCATTGATTGATTTAGACTCTTCGGTAGTTAAAGTTGTTTTCAGACCCGGAAAATTAAAGTGCATATCACCATCAATTAAATAATCGCGATATTTTTCATAAACTTTAGTCAATTTAATTGCTAAAGGACTATCAACAAAAATAGGGATTCTCGGAATTCTTTTTTGTTCAATTAGCTGATCAATTTCAAAAATCATTTCTTGTGTCCGTTCCATAGCAAAGGCCGGAATCATCAAGACTCCCTTGCTTCTAGCCACATCTTCAATCAAATCTTCGATAATTTCTTTTCGTTTTTCAAGATCCTCATGAACCCTCCCGCCATAAGTAGATTCCATTACGCAATAATCAATTTCCGGTAATTCTTCTTTTAAACCCAATAATGGGGCGGGACTGTTTCCCAAATCACCTGAAAAAACAATCTTAGTTTTTCCATTATCAACCAACACAAAACTTGATCCTAAAATATGACCAGCGTTATACAATGTTACTGATAAATCGCCTACTTTAATTGATTG
>CAZATK010000006.1:2298-5817 GCA_964488085.1 uncultured Candidatus Saccharibacteria bacterium | reverse complement strand
TGTCGATCGCTCCATGGAATTTTTTGGCCATTTTTAAAATGCATCCATTTCTCACTTCCCTTGCCGGTAATCACCACAACATCGCCAGAGCTAGCTAAGTTAATAGCTGTTTTAATAGCGTCTCCTCTATTTAATATTTTTCGAATTTCGAATTTAGAATTTCGAATTTGGGAACATCCTTCAGCTATTTTATTAATAATATCTTCAGGATGTTCTTCATATGGGTCTTCATCCGTTAAAATAATTTCATCGCAATATTGTCCGGCAATTTTGCCCATTTCTGGACGCTTCCACTTATCTCTTCCTCCGCCCGCCGCACCTAATACGCAAATTAATTTCGAATTTTCTTTGTGTAAGGCCTCATAAACTTTACGTAAAGAGTCCGGCGTATGAGCATAATCTATAACTATGGCGAATGGTTCTTTTTTTATAAATTCCATTCTCCCAGAAATTCCGGAAAATTCTTTGACGGCTCTTCCAATAACATCACGATCAATGCCCTGCGACTCCGCAAAGGCAACAGCAGCACCAATGTTATATTTATTAAAATCACCAATCAAATTAGAAGACAGATCGCTTTTTTCATAAAGAATAATTTTTTTTCCTTCAATAACGTCTATAAAATCTTTGGAGTTGACGTCGTCTTTATTAATTATAAATAATTTTGAAGGTTTATTTTTTATATATCTAAAGAAATCTAACTTAGCTTTTTTGTAATTATCGAATGAGCCGTGAGCTTCAATGTGCTCTGGAGATAAATTAGTAAAAATGACAGCATTCCATTCAATAAAACGATGACGACTTTGCAAAACTCCTTGAGAAGTTACTTCTATCAAAGCATAATCGCATTTACTGTTAATCGCCTTCTTTAAAAATTTTTGTAAGAAGAATCTTCCAGGCATTGTCATAGAGGATTCGCCGTTACGCAAAGAAGAACTTACGGCTACTTTTTTTCCCGCTTTTTCTAAAATAAAAGCTATAAGTTCTAAAACAGTGGACTTTCCTTTTGTGCCCGTAACGCCTAAAACAAAAATATTTTTTGATGGAAAACCATAAACCAAAGTGGCAAAAAAAGACCACAGCCAATGATATATAAAAACTAGCCAAGAAAAATGATAAAATATTTTTCTAATCATTTATTTTTAATAATTTTAAGCGCGGCCATAAGCCTTGCTTCTAATCCCTTAACTTGAGAATCTAACTGGACAATACCGCGTTGAGCTTGTTGCTTAGAGTACCCCAAGCTTACCAAGGCCTCCTCTAAATCTAAATCAGATTCCATTAATTTCACCGTGCCGGCGGAATTTATAGAAGCTAATTTACCTCTTAATTCTAAAATGATTCTTTCTCCAGTTTTCTTTCCAATCCCCGACGCTCTAGTTAATAAATCAATTTTCCCCTCATTGATGGCGGCAATTAAATTATCCGAAGAAGATATCGCCATAACACCTAAAGCAGTCTTAGGACCAACACCATTGACTTGAATCAATTTCTCAAACAGATGCAAATCTGATTCATCTAAAAATCCATACAAATCTAAAGCATCTTCTTTAACATGCAAATAAGAAAATAAACTAACACCACTTCCTATTGAAGGTAAATTTTTTGCGGTCCTATGAGTAATAAAAACCTTATAACCCACGCCGTTTGCATTAACTACTATGAAATTCTCTTTTTTAGATAATAATTGACCGGATAACGAATATATCATTTGCTTCCATAATATAAGATTTTATGGCATAATTCCAGCTCATTTTAAACATGAGCTTCCAGCTAGTATCACAATTTACACCGCAAGGAGATCAACCCCAAGCCATTGCAAAACTTGTTGACGGCATTGAAAAGAATCTTAAAAATCAGGTTTTGTTGGGTATAACTGGATCGGGTAAAACTTTTACAATGGCTTCAGTAATTAAAAAGGTAAAAATGCCGACTTTGATAATTTCTCCAAATAAAACTCTGGCCGCTCAATTATATCAAGAATTCAAATCTTTTTTCCCCAATAATGCTGTCCAATATTTTGTATCTTACTATGACTATTATCAACCAGAGGCCTATTTACCCCTAAGTAATACCTACATACAAAAAGATGCTCGTGTAAATGCTGAAATTGATAAATTACGCCACTCCGCCATTCAAAGTGTTTTAACCAGAAAAGACGTGCTGATAGTAGCGTCTGTTTCTTGTATATATGGCATTGGCGATCCCGATCTTTATAAGAATGTGAGATTGGAATTAAGAGTCGGCCAAATAATCAGCAATCAAGATTTAATTCGCCACCTTAATCTTCTTCAATATCAAAGAAACGACAATGAGCCCGCGCTAGGAGAATTTTCCATAACCAATACAGCTAAAGGTAGTAGAATTTTTATTCATTTGGTAACCGATGAAAAAATTAGTGTTGAAATTAAAAAAAGAAAAATTACCTTAATTGAGGGACCTGATTCTATTTATCCAGCTAGGCTTTGGGTTACTCCGCAACATAAATTTAATTTATCTTTGCAAAATATAAAATCAGAAATGGAACAGAGAATAGAAGAACTGCAATCTGCCAATAAATTTGAAGAAGCCGAGAGACTTGAAAAGAAAATAGTATTTGATTTGGCAATGCTCAAAAAAAATAAATACGTAAACGGCATTGAGAATTATTCTCGTCACTTAAGTTTTCGTTCGCCGGGAGAACCTCCCTTAACTCTTTTAGACTATTTTCCTAAACCATTTTTATTATTTATAGATGAATCGCACATTGCCATTCCACAACTTAATGCCATGCAGGAAAGCGATCGTTGCCGCAAGCAAGTTTTAGTAAACTATGGTTTTCGTCTAGCTTCGGCTCTCGATAATCGCCCGCTCACTTTTGCGGAGTTTAACCAAAAAATAGGACAAACGATTTTTGTTTCTGCCACTCCAAGTAAATATGAAATGGAAAAATCAAATCCCTCAACGGGCTCAGGGCAAGTAGTGGAACAATTAGTTCGCCCCACCGGTATTTTAGATCCAAAAATAAAAATTAGGTCCGCTCAAAATCAAATTCAAGATTTGCTTAAAGAAATCAAATTAAGAATTGATAGAAATGAAAGAGTGCTAGCACTAACTTTAACTAAAAGATCATCCGAAGATTTAACAGAATTTTTATTAAAAAAAGGAATTAAAGCCAATTATCTGCATTCAGAAATAAAAACCCTGAAAAGAACAGAGGTGCTGAGATCGCTTCGCAGAGGAGAAATAGATGTGGTTGTAGGAATAAATCTGTTGAGAGAGGGCTTGGATTTACCCGAAGTAAGTTTAGTAGCTATTTTAGACGCTGATCGCGAAGGATTTTTAAGAAATCACCGCAGTTTAATTCAAATGGCTGGACGCGCCGCCCGCTCTATTAATGGCGAAGTTATTTTATATGCCGACTCTATGACCGAATCAATAAAAAAGACAATTTTAGAGACCTTAAGACGGCGTAAAATACAAGCAAAATACAATAAGCAAACCAATACAAAGCCCAAAGCAATAATAAAGGAAGAATAT
>CAZATK010000006.1:0-2198 GCA_964488085.1 uncultured Candidatus Saccharibacteria bacterium | reverse complement strand
CCCATTCCTCTGCTAATAGCACTGCCACTAGGAACAGGCGGGACTTTTGGTGTAACTGGAGGTTCCGGAATAACAATCCCTCTTTGTTCTGGCCCTAAAGGTTTAAGTGGCTTAACAACATCACCGGGAGGAGCTGACTTCAACTTACCTTTTGTTATCGTGCGCGTGCCCCTTGTCGTGTGCATGCCCGGTTCATCTATTCCTGGAAACACTTGCGAAGCCGGAATGCCAGGAATCGGACGAGTGGGAATCGCTTTTTGTAAATCTAATTGTTCTACTTTTATTCTTGCCCTTAGGTATAAATTATAACTAGAATCAGTCTTACTTAAAGATAACTTCTTACCTCCTCGCCATGATTCAAGCACGGTCTCGACAACTCCTCTCTGCGGTAGTGACAAATCGTACCAATATTTCTCGAATAAATCTGCTAACTTTTTCTCCTCTCCTAGTATAATTGGAAGCTCTCGAGCTCTTGCAGCAGCATTAGCAAAAACCCTAGCAGAACCTTTTTTTGGAAAGGGCTTCCCCTCCTCTAAGTGCGCTTTAACTGTCTCTCTTTCCACTTGAGTAAAATATTCGGGATATTCTCTTACTCTGCTTAAGACAACCGTATTATCTGCAATGCCTAATTTTGGATCATAATTTATTATGGCAAAACTATCGCGTAATCTTCTGGTAGCAAGGTGTTGTTTTGTTGAGTAAGCAGAAGTACGATATTTCTCTGGTAAAAGCCCTTCATCAATCAGCGTATCAATAACAATAGAACCGGTCAGTTTGCGTCCGTCTTTCCAAGTTAAATATGATAACTCTATTGTTCTAAAATCAGCTCTATTAATTAACCCTTCTTGGTAAGCCTTGAGAGCTAATTCCCTTACATGTTCCTCTTCCTTTAATATATCAGGTAAAATTGCGAATTTAGATCGAATTCTTAACCATTCTTTGCTTACATCTGATTTATCTGACCTTCCCAATAATTTAGCAATTTCTTGCAAAGTATATCGACTGCCATCTTCGTGACGAGTAAGAAAAAATTGGGCAGTTCTTCTTTCTAATGGAGTAAAACGTTCAGAGTGTTGCTTCGTAATAAGATCCGATAAGCGCAAATCTTTTTCTAGGTCAAGAATGAAGTTATCCATATTACGAAAAGCGGCTCTAAGAGATTCCCGAACAGAACCTTCTGATAAATTCTGTCCGTATAATCTATTAAATTCCTTTGTTATTCGTTCTGTTGCTCCTTTAGTAGTGCCTTCATTAACATAAATTAACATTAGGTCACGTTGTCGTTTAATAAGAGCTCCGGGATATTTATAAATGAATTCTGATAGGGGAGACCGAATCCTTATAGTTGCTTTAAAAGCGTCTAAATCTACAAGGGTCTCGCCATAAGTTTCTAGCACCTCATCTAGCTTCCAGTCTAAATCTGAGGCAATTTTAGCAAATAGATCGTCGCCTTGGTTTTCCGGCTTGAGAAGTGACTCGATTAATTTTTTTTCATCTGAATTACTTGGCAAAGAATTTGCATAGACCCGAAAATCATCTTCAGAAAAAGGATGTGTTATGGTTTCAGCAAATACGGATTGATTAAAGAAAAAACTGAAAATAGCTGTAAAAACTAGTAAAGTTCGCACAAGTTAATTATAACAGAATGGCAAAATCAGTTAAGGCTGTTTCGTAATCTAGCTTTCCTGATTTAATGGCAACATCATAATCAGCCATTAAATTTTTGTTTTCAGAGCTTGTCACAAAGGCCAAAACATTAAATATCTTAGCTGGATCTTCTTCTCTTATTAAAGTTTCCAGAACCGGTATTTTATTTGAAAAATTACCTCTGGATAATTTATTAACTAAATTGAAAAAATCATACCTTAATTGCCGCCCAATAAAATTGGGCGAGCCTCGCCCTGAAGGGGCGGGATAATTGCTCAAAGCCATCTTATCCAGCTCCGTAGTCAACCCCCAACAATCCCCTTCATATTGTCTTAATAAATTATTTAAAAAATCCGGAAGTAATTTTAGATTTCTTTTTTCTAATTCTTTTTCCGCAAAATTTTTCCAATCTTTATTCTGTAAAACATCAAACTCCTGAAACAAAACTGGTTTCTTTAAAAGAAAATCGAATTCTTTATTGGGCTTATCGTCAGAAATTAATAATAAAATAAGCTCTTTAGTTGATAAGTTTTTTTTTAAGATTTCTTTTA
>CAZATK010000005.1:18822-30426 GCA_964488085.1 uncultured Candidatus Saccharibacteria bacterium | reverse complement strand
AGCACATTTGTCTCCAAAACAAAGAGGCTGGGTTCGAATCCTAGCACCCCCGCCATCCTTCGCTAAAGCTACGGAATGGCAAGTCGCCTCCGCTTCGCCGAAGAAGTCCCGACTTTAATTGCGGACGAAGGCAGGATTCGTTTTGGCTATCAGTTGCCAATAGTGAGCTTGACTTTTCAGTGGGAACATATTATACTTGCAACAGTTTGGAAAGTAGCATAGTGTTGCTTTCTAAGTAGTTCTTCAATAAAACAAGCGAGGAAGGAGTCAACGATGATTATTGGTCAAGAACAGAAAACTGACCAAGGAAGTTTTCGAGAAGACCTCTCGGGTCTCTGGCATTACCAACCGGAAGCGGGTTGTAATGTGGAACAGGCGGTCGAGGACGCTCTCAAAAATCGACCTGGTGTGGCGTGGTTCTGGTTTAATGGTACGTTTTGTCCTATTTTCACCACGGACAACGTCGATGCTTTGCTTCGGCGATGGGAACAGTGGAGGAAGATCTATCAGAGCGACCCCGGTGAGTCCTTAATCACGCTACTAGAGAAGCTGGCTACCGAAAACCGGACAGAGTAAGTTGCTCTTCGGCGCGCCACGAGAAAGCTACGAGATTCATATCTCTACGCTTCTCGTGGCTTTTTCTTTCTATATTATTAATACTCCAATCTCGTCTTCACTCCCACTTATTGATGTTATTTAAAATTTAGTTTACTTTTTAAATAGAACTTAGAAAATTTTTGAAAGGGGATTCACCTAATGTCCGCTAAGAAAGTTCCGAAAAGCGCAGGGGTTAAAATCGGTTTTTTTTCAAGAATTGATTATGGCAGTAAAGGTTTTCGTTCTGGTTTGTTGCAGTGCGCGGCAAAAGTTTTCGTCGAAGAAGGCGTTCACTTTGTCGTGCTTGCTGGTGGTTTAGTAAATGAGAGAGTTTTAAAAGAAGAGTTACGTGCGCGTCTCAAGGGATGTAAAGCCGAAGACGGTGTTTCCGCGGCTGATAAGCGTGCTGATATTGAAAGACATTTTTATAACGAATGTGTTAATTATCTTGTAGAACATATTCCTCATATTCAGAGTCCTGATCCTACTAAAAAATGGTGTAAAATTTATATTGTTACTAGTCCTGCTTACGATGGTGAAATGGGCAACGTTATTGCCTATCGCCTTGCACGACATCGGCGGGATATTATCCATTGGGGAGAAGGGGAGGCAACTCTTCCAACGAAGCAAGCTGGTCGTGACGTCTGCGTTTTGACTGCTTCCAAGACTGCTTGGTTGCGTGGTGACTATTATAGTACGCCCGTTGAGCGGGTGATTAAAGATCATCTAAAGAAAACCAAGAGATTGTCAGCATCTTTGACTGTTGTTGGTTGTTTTGGTTCGGATATTCAAAAGCCCAAGGGCGAGTCTAAGGTTGCTTATTGTGCCTTGCCAGTTTTGCATGAATTTTATGAAACTCGTACTGGTTCGGAAAATCAGATTGGCGTAATTGTAGTTGAGTATGCCCAAGGATCAGATGTACCGACGGAACGTACTTATAGCTTTAATGACGTAGTTGCTAATGAAAGACAGTTTATTGGTGCTCCTAAGGATGTTACTAAAAGGCAACTGGCTGTCGTTGAAGCTTTAAAGCGACGTGGCAGTTTGACTGTTGGTCTTTTGGCTCATGAGCTGGGATTTAAAAATCGTTCAAAATTACAAGAAGACATAGACAAACTAAATCTTGTTAAGGCTTCTGGTGATTGGCCTGGTTTGGTTTTAGATGGAGGATCTCATAAATATGATTTTAATCCAGAATGGATAAGAGAGCATCTTGTTTATAAGCAGGATAAGGGTGATTTTAGGGAAGATTCTTTGGTCGCCTTTGCTTGTTTGCATGCAGGATGCATTACTACTGACTATGATTTCTTTGTTAATGAAGTGCCGAAAGTGATGTTAGCTCGTGGTTCTAAGATTTTAGTTGGCGCTGGCGATTTTATTGAAGGATTGAAGCATGATTTAATCTTAAAAGAAGTTTATGGTGGATTAGATTATACTCGTCAAGAGAAGTTTTCCGCATCTCTTGTGGCGGAAGTTTTGTTAAGGGTTTTTAAGGGCAATCTTTTGCCATTAATAGCTTCCCGTGTACGAGTGAGTGATGAAATATTAAGAGGATGGGTTAATGATTCTTTACCCACCTTTATTTATATTTCTGGCAATCACTGTCAATGGACGGTAAGTTATGGCTTTCATGCCTTGGAAACTTTTGGGTGCGAATTAAGAGAAACAGTTATTAAGGGAGTTCGCAAAGTTCTTGATGATTGTAAGGTTCAGTTGTCTGGTGTTGCGGGGCTAGTCCGTTCTAAGATTATCGAGACCTCCTCTTATAAATTACCTAATTCTGGTTTGAAGATTGAAATTTTCCATCCTCATATGTCTAGAACCAAGACCACTTCTATTCGTCCTCAGGAAATGATGGGTTTTGCTAAAGATTCCACTGCTGTTGTGGTTGGTGGTAATTTCCATGTGGCGGAAAGTGTTGGTGAGTGGTCAAGGCTAACTGGACAAAGAAAATGTTTGCAAGTCGGTACCATTAAATGGACGAGCGGTTTTGAAGCCAATAAGTTAAAGATTGTTGATAAGGGAGTGGGTTATTTGCGAGTAAAGACTTTGAATGGTCGGATTGTGATGACTGAAGTAGCTTTTTATGGCAGCGATCCTCCTAGTAAGCCATTAAGTAATGAAGATATTTTGACGGACTTAAAACATCGATTCAATATTACCTCTTAGTTAAATTTAAAGTCCGCCTCCTTGAAGGCGGCTTTTTTTATTTTTTCTTCTGAGAAAAAATAATCCTTCCGTAGCTCGAAGAGCGAAGGAGGATATTTAGCTCTTGCCCTGAGGTTCTTCATTTGTTATCTCTTAAATTAGATTGTTGATAACTTAAAAAGATCGGAGGCGAATAAATGGCGAAAAATAAAATTCGCCTCGATTCTGAACGATTAAGTCCTAAAAGCAAAAAATTATTGGATTTTATGAAGAAAAGAATTGTAGGTCAGGATCAGGCCCTTGAAAGGATAGCGCATGCGTTTGAAATAGCGGAGTCTGGAATAAATCCCAAAAATAGACCGATTCTAAACTTATTATTTTTAGGTCCTTCTGGCGTGGGCAAAAGTTTAATTCCTTCAGCTTTAGCGGAATATTTGTTTAAATCTCGTCTTGGTTATACCCAAATTAATTGCCCCGATTATTCTTCAGAGCATACTTTAGCTACCCTACATGGCGCTCCACCAGGTTATATCGGTTTTCTTGATGGTAATAATTATACTAAAGAGGAAATACGCAAACATCCTTATCCTCTTTTATCTCAATGGAATATTGATAAGTATCATTTTCATTTTCTTTTTGGAGATAAAATCAAAAAAGTTAGAGACGAGATTCGTGCTAAAATAGAAGAATTAGAAGTAGCCGAAGCCGCTCTTGTTGAATTTGGAGGAGTTAAGGGAAAAGAGAGCGATATCGGCAAAAAAATCGCCAAAACCATTGAGAAATTAGAAATAGAACTTGGTGGATTGCAAGGAAAACTTGCTAAATATAATCCTAACGATAAATATTTTTCCATTGTTAACTTTGATGAGGTTGAGCAAGGTAGCGAACAACTGCATAAGATGATGTTTAGTATTTTAGATCAGGGCGTGTTGGATTTAAGAGATGGCAGAAAAACTCTTTTTTATAATTCAATTATTACCGCAACTTCTAATGTGGGGTGGGAAAGCATACTTGGTTTGATGAAAAAAAATCGTTTTGGATTTCATACCGGCTCGTCTCCGCTGTCGGTGGATGACCCTGATTTACATGAGAAAATAAAATTAACGGCTGTTAAGGAGTTAGAAAAATTTTTTGGCGATCCGGCATTTTTAAATCGTTTTGATGATTTAGTTGTTTTTACTCCATTGTCGCGTAAATCTTTAGAAGCAATATTTGATTTGGAATTTGGTTATTTAGAGAAGGTTTTGGCGGATTCCGATTTGAAAGCAAGGGTAATTGTAGTTCCCGAAGTCAAAAAATTTATAATTGATAAATCAACCAGAAAAGTGGAATATGGAGCGAGAGAATTGAAACGTAACATTGATCATTACCTTCGTCGTCCATTGGCAAGCTTACGAGTAACTTTTCAATTAGTAGACGGAGAAACTGTCTATGTTTCTCTAGAAAATAATAAATTGGTTTTTGATAAAGATACAAGTTAATCCCCCCTATTGTAGGGGGATTTTTGATTCACAAGACCATTTTTTTGTGATATATTTTATTAAATATGGGGAAAATAGCGAAGAAGAAAGTGGTAGTAAAAAAAACGCCTCTTAATCTTAAAAGATTTAAAAAAAATCCGATTATTGAACCTACTGCAAAAAATTCTTGGGAATCAAAGGCGGCATTTAATCCGGGAGCAATTTTAAAAGACGGGAAAATTCACTTAATATATAGGGCCATCGGCAATAATGACGAGTCCGTTCTTGGTTATGCCTCTAGCGATGATGGTTTCAATGTAAAAGAGAGATTAAATTATCCTGTGTATTTTCATAAAAAGAATGCCAAGCAATTAGCGTTCACTAATCCGATTCATTATGGCTCCGGTGGCGGTGGCAATGGTGGATGCGAAGACCCTCGTCTTACTTTAATAGACGACAAGGTTTATTTGCTTTATACGGCTTTTGACGGATGGGGTTCTTTAAGAATAGCCTTAACTTCAATTGGTTTGGGTGATTTTTTAGATAAAAAATGGCGTTGGAAGAAACCGACTTTGATTTCTCCGCCCGGGGAAATACATAAAAATTGGGTAATATTTCCAGAAAAAATAAATGGCAAATTTGCTATTTTACATAGTGTCTCTCCCGAAATTTTAATAGATTATTTTGACAATTTAGAAGAATTTGATGATGAGAACTATGTTAAGAGTTATTATGGCAGATCATCTCGCAGAAAGAATGGTTGGGATAATTGGATAAGGGGAGCCGCCGCTCCGCCGATTAAAACTAAATATGGCTGGTTGCTTTTATATCACGCAATGGACGATCGTGATCCTAATCGTTATAAATTAGGGGCGATGATTTTGGATAAAAAAGATCCCACTAAAATTTTATATCGTTCTGCCCAACCACTTTTAGAACCGGATGAAATTTATGAAAATCAGGGGTTTAAAGCCGGTGTAGTTTATTGTTGCGGGGCAATTATTAAAGACGACAAACTTTTTGTTTATTATGGAGGGGCTGATAAAGTAACTTGCGTCGCGGTGGCTGATTTGGAAAGTTTTCTTAAAAAACTGGCAACTAAAAAATAATATGTTTGAGTTCAGACGCTCTGAAGAAAATCCGCTATTAGTCCCTAATAGCAATAATACTTGGGAAGCAGAAGCTACATTTAACGGTTGTCCGGTTGTTGATGGTAAAAAAGTTCATTTATTATATAGAGCCGTTTCCTCAGCGCATTCTTCTTCTATTGGTTACGCTATTAGCGACGACGGCGTTCATTTTAAGGATCGTCGGCAATTCATAAAACCGGAATATGATTGGGAGACCTTTGGCTGTGAAGATCCTCGGGTGACGAAATTAAACGGCAAATATTATATTTTTTATACGGCGCTTTCTACTTTTCCATTTAGCGCTGATGGAATCAAAGTTGGCGTTGCTATTACAAAGGATTTTAAAAAAATTGAGGAAAAACATCTTGTTACGACTTTTAACGCTAAAGCTATGGCTTTTTTTCCTGAAAAAATAGGAGGTAAAATAGCCGCCATTTTAACAGTTAATACTGATAGACCGCCAGCTAAAGTTTGTGTTGCTTTTTTTGATCGGGAAGAAGATGTTTGGTCGCCTGATTATTGGAAAGATTGGCATGCTTCTTTTGATTATCATTCCTTGCCATTAGCTCGTTCATCACAAGACCATGTTGAAGTCGGCGCTCCTCCCATTAAAACTAAATACGGATGGCTTTTAATTTATTCCTATATTTATAATTATTTTTCTCCTCCAGCGAGTTTTGGAGTTGAAGCGGTGCTTCTTGATTTAAAAAATCCTATGAAAATTATTGCTCGCACCGAAAAACCAATTCTTATTTCTCAAGAAAATTATGAAAAATACGGAAAGGTGCCGAACATAGTTTTCCCTTCGGGGGGCTTTATTAAGGGCAAAGAATTACATTTATACTATGGCGCGGCAGATACCGTTTGCGCTTCGGCAGTTGGAGAAATAGACGAATTGTTAAAGGTTCTTTTTAAATCTCATGTATTGCGATTAGAAAAATTTTCAGGGAATCCGATTATAAAGCCCTTGAGGGAACACTCTTGGGAATCAAAAGCTGTTTTTAATACCGGAGTCTTTTATGACGAAAAGAAAATCCATTTAGTATATCGAGCTATGTCTGATGATAATACTTCGGTATTTGGTTATGCTTCAACAAAAAATGGCTTTAATATTGATGAGCGCTTGTCAAAACCGATATATGTTCCTCGGGAAAATTTTGAAAAAAAATCCGTACCCAATGCTAATTCCGGATGCGAGGATCCAAGATTAACAAGAATTGAGGATACGATTTATATGCTTTATACCGCTTACGAAGGCAAAAACTTGCCGAGAGTGGCATTAACTTCTATTTCCTATAATGATTTTGCTAATCAACAATGGAATTGGAAAAAACCAGTTTTAATTTCTCCACCCGATATGGACGATAAAGATTCAGCTTTATTTCCCAAAAAAATAAAAGGCAAATATGCGATTCTTCATCGTCTGGGCGTAAGTATTTGGATTGATTTTGTTGATGATTTAAATTTTAATGGCGATAAGTGGATAAAAGGAAAAATTTTAATGAGTCCTCGATTAGGAGAAAAAGATAGTAAAAAAATTGGTATTGCCGGACCACCCATTGAGACAAGCGAGGGATGGTTGCTGATTTATCATGGAATATCCAAAAAAGCCGATAATCATTATCATTTGCGAGCCGCTCTTCTTGACCTTGAGGACCCGACTAAGGTTATTGTTAGGACTAAAGACACGATTATGGAAGCAGAACTGGCGTACGAAAAATATGGCCTCGTATCTAATGTGGTTTTTTCTAACGGCGCTATTGTGAAAGACGGAACGCTTTTTGTTTATTATGGGGGCGCTGATCAGGTAATCGGCGTAGCCACCATCAAACTTGACGATCTTCTTAAAAGATTAGTTGCCGAAAGTAAGCAGTCTTAACCCCAGTTGAATTTATTAACTTCAAAATTTAACATTTTTTGACGATCGTCGGAAAGTGTTAAATTTTTTTATTGATTAGTTGGGCGTCCGTATTTATCTTCTAATCTGACGATATCATTTTCGTCAAATTTTCCGAAAGATATTTCTAAAACTTCTGTTTTTTCATTTCCGCTAGTAAGGCGATGTTTTGCTTTTTCAGGAATAATAAATTCATCTCCAACTTTAGCTTCAACTTTTTTACCTGCCCGCCCGCTGGCTGGGTCATCAATTTGCACTTGAGGATTTCCCGAAAGGACTTTCCAAAATTCTTTTCGATGAAGGTGATACTGTAAGCTAAGCTGTTCGTTTGGATGAACAGTGATAATTTTAACGGTGGCTTCCTGATTCTTTATAAATTCTTTAAAAGATCCCCACGGCCTTTTTTCTTCGTAAAATTCCATAAGTTTAGTTTATCAGATTTTAAGAATTTTTTTTATAAGCTCTTTTGTTTCAGCCGGACTGGAAACACTTTTTGTTTCTATGTCTAATTGTAGCACCGGATAATCATTGCCACCTTCAAAAAGTGCGTCCCCGATAAATAAAATTTTATCAAATGGAATTGAGAGGTGGGCAGAGATTTTTTTAATTCCGTATGCCTTATCAGTTCCTTTTCGGTGAACATCAATTGAAGTCATGCCTCCAATGCTAATGGAAAAATCGGGCAGATATTTTTCTAACGATTGTTTTATTTTCGCTCTTTTCTGGTGGTCAGGATCCCATTGTTTTTTTGATTCTACCGGCGCTGAACTGCCCAGAGCGGAAAAAGTTATTTGTCCCCCCCGATCTTCAATCAAAACCCCGTAGATTTTTTGGGGCGGAGTAAATCCGGTTTCTTTAAAGGATTTGTCAAAAGCGTCCATTATCTTTTGTTTTTCCATTTGGCTTAAATTTTCTTCATATAATGCCTTCCATTGTTCGTTTTGAAAGGCATAGAAGTTTCCCCCATTTAGGGGAGCTAAATATAAATTATTGAAAGATTGACGGCAAGGCAGATAATTAACAACTTGTTTTTGAAATTGCGCGAAAGAACCCCCAGAAATTATCAGCGCCTTTTTTTGTTTTATTAAGAGACAGAGCAGGTCGGCCATTTCTTCGTCTAAATTGCACTTACTTTCCGTGAGCGTGCTGTCTAAATCAAAAATAATTAATTGATGGTTCATTTTAATTCTGGTGGGCGAGGAGAGAGTCGAACTCTCATGGGTTTCCCCGCGCGATTTTGAGTCGCGTGCGTCTGCCATTCCGCCACTCGCCCCCCTTTTCTATCGGTGCCCTCGAGAGGAATCGAACCTCTATTTTACCCTTAGGACGGGTCGGTTCTATCCATTGAACTACGAGGGCTAGGGATATACAGAAATTATACAGTAATATAGTATAAAATTAGAAATTTAACAATTTTGACAGGGACATAAAGATGGAAAAACCGACAGAAAGAGCGCTTGTTTTATTGCGCGGTATTTATAAAAAATGGGCTATTTGTTTGGACGAAATTATTGAATATGTTCCAGACCAGCAAATAAAACTTATTAGGGCAAGAATGAGAGCTCCTAATGATTACAGTTACACAAGAAAGAAGCCCAATCATATTACCGGAGTGCAATATTATTTAGCCCTCTCTCAATTGGTTTATGTGTTCATGGATTTTCTCATTGATGACGGTAAGGTAGAGATTCTTACTGTAGAAGAAATGAAAAAAATAATTTCTGACAAATCTTTGCCATGGTATTTTAGATGGCGTCTCAATAAAAAAGGGGATCATTTCAAAAGGCAGGAATATCTTTTTGAGGCCTTAATGAAGGAGTACAAATTAGTTTTTCTTCACAGCGATATTAGTTTTAAAAAAAGATTAAAAAGTGACGAGAGCTTTGAAGTAGAAATGAAACTAAAAAGCAGTCGACGAACTAAAGTGGGAATCCCGCTTGTTTGCATTCAAATAGGTGGGGGCACATTAGATGGAGAAATTTTAAACGCCGCTATGTTGGTAGAATTACCTCCGCAATCTTCTTAATCTCGCCTGTGGGCGGATTGATTGATTGCGGATTTTAAATTAAAGTGGTGATAGTTTGGGCCGATAGCTCAGTGGCAGAGCACTTCTATGGCATAGAAGGGGTCGTGGGTTCAAATCCCATTCGGTCCACAAAACGATAGTTGTGATATAATATTATAAGTAAAATGCCTACTTCTCTAGAGATATTAAAGACAGATATTGAGACGCAATTGGCTCTGCCTGAAAAAGAAGTTTCCATCATCAAGTTGGTGGATGATTTAATTAGATACGCTTATCATTACCGTGCCTCCGACGTTCATATAAATCCCGAGGAACAAAAAGTGGTGGTTCGGTTGAGAGTTGATGGCTTACTTTATACAGTATTTGAATTATCCAAAGGCATTCACGAAGAGGTTATTTCTCGTATCAAAGTTTTGTCAGGAATAAGAACTGATGAGCATCAAAGCGCTCAAGACGGTCGTATTAAATTTTTTTTAAAAAAAATAGATGGTGATTTTAGTTTTGATATCAGGGTTGCAATCGCGCCTACTTACTATGGGGAGGATGCTATATTAAGACTTTTAGTGCAACATGGCGAAGAATTTTCTATCGAAAATATAGGGTTTTCCGAATTTAACATAAAAAAAGTGGAAAAAGCTATTCGCCGACCTTACGGCATGATTCTTGCGACTGGTCCCACTGGTTCTGGGAAAACTACTACTCTTTATTCTGTGCTTAAGAAACTTAACGTTTCAACAGTTTCTATTATTACTATTGAGGATCCTATTGAATATTCTATTGTTGGTATAGATCAAATTCAGGTTAACGCCAAGACGGGACTTACTTTTGCTGATGGTCTGCGTGCTATTTTGCGGCAAGATCCTAATATTGTTATGGTCGGTGAGATCAGGGATCAGGAGACTGCCAAAATTGCTGTCAATGCCGCGCTTACTGGCCATCTTTTACTCTCAACTCTTCATACTAATGATGCCGCGACTTCCTTGCCGCGACTTTTGGAGATGGATGTTGAACCTTTTTTGATAGCGTCAACTGTCAATATTGTTATTGGACAAAGATTGGTAAGAAAGATCTGTGAGTTTTGTAAAGTTGAAAAAAAATTTTCGGAGGCAGAGCTGACAGAAATAACTGACAAATTAGTTACTAAAAAACCCCTTTCCGTATTCTACGAGGGCAAGGGATGTGTAAAATGCGGTAGTAGTGGTTATATGGGCCGAATTGGTATTCACGAGATTCTTGAAATGAGTGAAGGTATAAGAGAGGCCATTGTCAAGCATCAAGACGCTTCGGAAATTAAAAAAATTGCTATTAAAGAAGGAATGGTTCCAATGTTTGATGACGGTATAGAAAAAGCGCTTAAAGGGATTACCACAGTTGCCGAGATGATGCGAGCGATTTACGATTAGTTATTCAAATTTTGGAAGAAATACCGGTCCATAAGTAGCGACAACTATTGAATTAAGAATTAGTTCAAGACGATAGTAATAGTCTTGATAAAAAGAGTTGTCAACTAAACGAAAAAAATGGGACTTATTTGCATCTACACTGGTTTGTTGAATTAAATTAAACCACGGTCCTTGCGGGTTGTTCGATCTAGAAATAACTAGCGTGTCGAATTGTTCAGAAAAGCTACCCCAGGCGATTTCAATGCTCTTATTGATATAGGCAATTCGAAATTTATCATTGGATTCATTTTGATATCCGGCAATTTTGCCATCCGGAGTGTAATAGATATTTTTTGGTGGAGGTGTTGATTTGCTTGAGGGCGTGGGCGAGGTGATTTGGAGATAAGTGGTTTTTGAAGTAGGAGGAGGTGGTGATGTTGTTGTTGGCGCGGTTGGTCCGGTTGTTCCTGGCGAAGGGGGGGTGATTGGAGATTGAGGGGGTAATGAGAGGAGGATAGGCGTGTGGGTTTCAACGATCGTCGCTCCTGATTGGTCTAGAATTTGTATATAATATTCGTAATCGTCAATGTCGCTAGCTTTAAAAACTTCGATTTTAATGAAACCGTCCACGCCTACGAATTCATTAACTACAATTGTTTTCCATTTTACCCAACTATTTTGGTTGGTTAATGATCGATAAATATTGACAGTGCGAGCAGATAAGGGAAGGTTTTTCCAAGATAAAACTAATACCAAGGCGCTTTCTCTGTACAATTGCACTAGGGGATTTTGAGCAATGATATTTTCTGTTGCCGCCACAAAAACATCACTTTTATCTTTAACCGAATAATTATTCCTAATATACAAAGAAACGATTACTCCTGAGGCTAACAAGGATGCGATGAGGAAAAATATTGCTTCAATTGTTAACCTTTTTTGTTCCGGTTGCATATTACTGTACTCG
>CAZATK010000005.1:10701-18722 GCA_964488085.1 uncultured Candidatus Saccharibacteria bacterium | reverse complement strand
AAATATTGCTTCAATTGTTAACCTTTTTTGTTCCGGTTGCATATTACTGTACTCGTTAATGATACAAATTTTCTGTGATATAATAAAGATATGAATCGATTTTGGCGGAAGATCTTTTTGCATGTCACTCTTGAAGAAAAAATAGATTTTACAAGACATTTACACATAATCATCAAGTCGGGCATTACAGCTGTTGGAAGTCTGCGTATTATCAGAAAACAAGCTACATCAAAATCATTAAAAAAAATTTTAGACAGCATTATTCTTGATGTTGAAAACGGCAAGTTTCTTGCTGATGCTTTGGAAAATTATAAAGATATTTTTGGTGAATTCTATATAAGCGTCATTCGTATCGGTGAAAAGAGTGGTACTTTGATTGAAAATCTTAAATATCTCTACGAAGAAATGAAAAAGAGCCGTATGCTTCGAAGTAAAGTGAAGGTGGCTATGATTTATCCAGCTATTCTTTTTCTTGCAACGATAGCAGTCGCCGTATTCCTCACTTTCTATATTTTTCCAAAAATAATCTCCGCCTTTTCTAGTTTTGGGAGCAATCTGCCATTACCAACAAAAATTCTTATAGAGTCTTTAGGTTTCCTAAAATCCTACGGCCTGATTTTATTAATTGTTTTTTTGGGATTACTTGTTATTTTTCGTCTTTCATTGAAAATAAAATCCATTCGTTATGCTGTAAATTTCTTAATGCTAAAAACCCCAGTATTGGGAGTTCTGATAAGAAATTTTAATATTGCCAACACCGCTAGAATTTTAGGCATTCTGCTTAAGAGCGGAATGAATATTGTAGAGTCGTTAATGATTGCGGCCAATGCTTTAGATAACATAGTTTACAAAGTTAGCCTTCAAAAAGCATCGGAAGAGGTTCGACGCGGGAAACCGTTGTCACAGTTTCTTGCAACGCAACCTCTTCTCTTCCCCCCAATTCTTTCAGAAATGATTTATGTTGGAGAAACTACCGGTAATCTTGAAGAAACACTGCTTTATCTATTTGATTACTATACCGAAGAAATTGAAAGCGCTCTCAAAAACTTTACTGCTTCAATTGAGCCAATAATAATTCTTTTTATGGGCTTGATAGTTGGTTTTGTGGCGTTGGCTGTGATTTTACCCATCTATTCACTTACCCAAATTGTTCATTGATAATGCTCATGAGACGATCGCAGGCAGGTATGAGTTTAATAGAAGTAGTGGTTAGTCTAGCCATTATCTCGCTTTTATTTGGCGGTATTCTTCTGGCATACTTTTCAATCATTAATATTGTAAAAAACAGTGAAGCGCGTTCGGAAGCTGTTATTATTCTTAACAGAGAAGAGGAAGTGGTTAAAAACCTTTCTTATGAAAATATAGGCGTGCAGGGAGGATATCCGACGGGCGTATTATTGGCAGAAAAAACAGCTACTTCCACAAAAAATATATTTGTTATTAAAACGACGGTTCGAAACATTGACGATCCTTATGATGGCACCATTGGTGGTGTGCCTAATGATACCGCGCCGGCCGATTACAAATTATTGGAAATTTCAATTAATTGCACTAATTGTCCATATTTTGTTCCGCTTGCTACAACTTCAACTATTGCTCCTAAAAATCTAGAAAGCGCATCAGCTGATGGCTCCTTGTTCATTAATGTTTTCAACGCTGCTGGTGTTGGCATATCAGGAGCTACTATTAATATTTCTAATTCCAGCACTATACCAACGCTGAATTTTACTGACACCACCAATCAAAGCGGTGTTTTGCAGTTGATTGGCGTGCCAACTAGTACACAAAGTTATCACGTTAAAGTTAGTAAGGAAGGTTTTTCTTCGGATCAGACTTATAAAATTAACGATCCCTTAAATCCTAATCCAATTAAGCCTGATGCTACTGTTATCCCACAAACAGTTACCCAATTAAGCTTTGTTATTGATTTAGTCGGCTCTTTAATATTTTCTACTACTAACAATCTTTGTGATGCTATCGGCAATCAACCCTTAACGATCTCCGGAACAAAGCTAATAGGTACCGACCCCGATGTTTTGAAATTTTCAACCACAACTACGACTGATGCTGGAGGAATTAAAATCCTCAATAATATTGAATGGGACACCTATCAATTCAACTATACTGGAGCTAAAGATCTTGCTGGCACAACGATACTTTCTCCACTACAATTCAATCCTGGCACTGTTGCAACAATCGGACTTACTTTGGCTAGTTCAACGCCTAAGGCGCTTCTAGTAACGGCTCGTAATGCAATTACTAATGCTGGTATTCAAGATGCGATCGTAACAATTAATAAGACCGGTTTTTCCAAAAATCAAATAACGGGTCGAAGTATTTTTACGCAAGATGATTGGTCGGGCAGTAATTATACTAGTCAAAGCGGTAATCTTGATACCACTTCTAGTTCTCTTAAATTACAAAGCGGTCCTGATGGGTATCCCACCTCCACTCCTGAATGGTTAATCTCTAAAACTTTCGATCTAAAATCGAGCAGTAGCACATTTCACACCATAGAATGGCAACCAACCACTCAACCTAGTCAGACATCACTACAATTCCAGATTGCTACCAACAACGATCAATCAACTTGGAATTTTATTGGTTCGGATGGTACTGCTAATAGTTTCTACGATCAGAGTAATAGCACTATTAATATTCTTAATAATAATAAGCAATACTTAAGATACAAGGTTTTTTTAAAGACCGAAAACAGCTCTCAAACGCCTAGCTTGGATGATGTTTCTGTAAAATTTACCGGTATTTGCGTTCCTCTTTATCAAACATTATTCAATAATCTAGACGCTGGCATTTACGCCGTTGATGTTTCTGCTATTGGTTATCAGTCGGCCAGTAGCACCATTGACGTTAATAGCTCGTGGCAACAGTTAGATATTTTACTTAATCCCTAATATGAAAAATCAAAAAGGCATGACTCTTTTGGAAATTCTTGTGGCTATCGGACTCTACACTATTATTATTTTAATGTTCGGTCAATTGATAAATATCTTTTCCAATTTAAAAAAATTAACTATTGAAAGCAGTTCTCCACAACAAAATACAGACTTTCTTTTTCAATACATGCTTACTGATCTTCGTTCTATGGCCCCATCGAGTGTTGGTAGTTATCCTATTGAATCAGCCAGCTCTAGTTCTTTAACTTTTTATAGCGATAGTAATCAGGACGGTTTGATGGAGAGGATTCGTTATTTACTTGCTACTAGTACGCTAGAGCGTGGCAGTATTGCTCCTTCTGGTAATCCACTGGTCTACGCCACTTCTAGTGAAATTATAATTACTATAGCGCCTAATATTTTGGTTAATCAAAGTTACTTTGAGTACTTTGATAAGAATTACACTGGAGCCCAAACATCATTGACTTTCCCTATTGATTTATTAAAAATTCGAGCGATTCGAGCTTCTTTTACTGTGGATAATAGTACCACTACCACTCCATTGCCCATTAACTTTTCAGCCTTTATCACGCCTCGTAATTTAAAATCTGACTAATATGAAAAAATATTATCAACAGGGAATGCTATCTCTACAATTACTAATTTTTTCTGCTACCAGCGTTATTGTGCTTACGGGTTTTATTATGTTAGTGAATTCTATTTTCAATATTTCTGTTCGTAGTCTCAATAAAATCACCGCCTTTTCTGTTGCCGAAGCGGGAATCGAATATTATCGTTGGCATTTGGCCCACAATCAGACAGATTACCAAGATGGCACTGGCGGTCCCGGTCCCTATGTTCATAATTATTATGATAAAAACGGAGTTTTAATCGGAAAATTTTCACTGGAAATTATACCCCCCCCAATTAGCTCGACCATTGTTACAATTAAAAGTACCGGTACCGTGATGGCTGATTCTTCGATTAAAAAAATAATTCAGGTAAAAATGGGTATTCCTTCTTTTGCGAAATATGCGTGGGTACTTAATAGCGATGTAAACTTTGGAGCTAGCGCGGAAGTGTTTGGTGTGATTCATTCAAATTTTGGTATTCGTTTTGATGGTTTGGCTCATAACTTAATCACAAGCGCTCAACTAACATATAATGATCCAGATCATAGCGGCGCTAATGAATTTGGAATTCATACACATAAAAATCCTGTTGACCCATTACCTCCTGCGACGGTGCCTAGTCGTCCAGATGTATTTATGACGGGAAGACAATTTCCAATACCGGCAGTTGATTTTACAGGCATTACTCAAACATTGGCTCAAATTAGAACTAATGCCCAGACAAATGGATTTTATGCTTCGTCTTCTAGCGCTTTTGGCTATGATGTTGAATTGAAGACAGATGACACTTTCAATATTTATCGTGTAACGCAACTTGTGGCACCACCAAGTAATTGCTCCAGCTCAAGTCAAAGCGGATGGGGTACTTGGAGCATCCAGTCGGAAATATTGATTGGTAATTATCCATTTCCAAACAATGGATTGATATTTCTTGAGGATCATGTCTGGGTTCGCGGGCAAATTAATACTGCTAGATTGACTATTGTTAGCGGTCGTTTACCATTTAATTCTACCGACACTACTAGCATTACTGTTAATAATGACCTTCGTTACACTAATTACAATGGACTGGACACGATTGCGCTAATAGCGCAGAACAATATAAACGTAGGTTTATTTAGTAATGATATTTTGCGGATTGACGGAGCGCTAATGGCTCAAAATGGTCGCGTTGGACGCTATAGTTATGGTAGTAACTGTGGCGCTAATCGTGTTCGAGCCGAACTAATCTTTTATGGTATGTTGGGTTCAAATCAACGTCCGGGCTTTGCTTACTCTAGTACTAATGGCTATCAATCGCGTATTTACACTTACGATAGCAATCTTCTTTATGCACCGCCTCCAAGCTTCCCACTTTCTTCCGATCAATACATACAAATCTCATGGGACGAGTTACAATAATAGGACTATGAATCAAAATCGTGGTTTCACTATATTTGAACTAATATTAATTATAGGATTGGTTGCTATTGTTGGGGGAATTGGGGTCATCGCCTTGCGTCCGGACAAACAGCTAGCTCAATCACGTAATGATCAACGTATACTTTCCATTAATTCGATCCTAAATGCCGTTCGTCAAAATATTGCTGATAATCGAGGTACGTTTTCTTGTGCGGCCGGTGATGTGCCGATTTCTGCTAAAAAAATGGCTATAGGAGTAGGTAATTTTGATATTGCTCCCTGTATAGTTCCTATTTATCTGTTTACGCTACCGTTTGATCCTAAATTACCTGAATCTCATTATAGCTCGAATACTGACTATGACACCGGTTTTAATATCGTTAAAAATAGTTCTACTACTCAAATTACTATTTCAGCTCCGGGGGCAGAGCTTAATCAGATAATCTCGGTTACGAGGTAGGGATTGTTACGAAAAAAGTCGATCCCTTTCCCTCGCCTTCGGATTCTACCCAAATTCTTCCTTTATGATCGGAAACGATTTGTTTGGCGATATACAAGCCCAAACCTGTTCCTTTAATGGTTCGGACGTTTTTATCTCGCTTAAATTGTTCAAATAAAGTAGAAATAGTTTCGGGATTAATGCCGATGCCAGAGTCATGAATGCTAATCGTTGCGGTTTTGTCTTCTTTGTTTTCTGTAACGTTAATTTTGATCTCACCTTCTTTAGTATATTTGACGGCATTATCAATAAGATTGGTAATGACCTGACCAAACTTTTCTTCATCAGCCCAAATAGTTAATTTTTCCGGAATCGTTTGTAAGTCGATAGTCAATCGCCTTCCCAAAATTAATGGTTCAAATCCAGAAATAATGCTCTTTAAAAGAATTACTAACTCTACTTTAGTAAACTGATATTCCATTCGTCCTTCCTCGATTCTTCTTAAATTTAAAAAATCGTCACTAAGACGAATAAGACCTTCCGCTGTTCGTTCGATTTGCACAATTTTTTCTTTGACAGGGGTTGGCACTGCGCCATAAAAATCTTGGATTAATAATTTAGATAAAATACGAATAGCAGACAATGGTTCTCGTAACTGGTGCGAAGCAAAAGACAAGAATTGTGACTTCAGCTGATCGAGTGTTTTTAATTTATCATTAGCCACACCTAATTCTTTTCGTTGTTTCACTTCACTATGAACGCTACGAATCAGTAGTACGCTAAATACAAGAAGAATAACGAAGACAAATCCTCGTAAAATAATCTCTCCTAAACTTTTTGACAACGCTAGTTCCAGTAAAATGCTGGTAGTGAGCAAGGTGACTAATATTTCTGTAGAAATGATTTTAACATCAAGAAATTCATATTTCATGAACGCATATGCCGTCATAATAATGAAAGGTAAAGTGACAATGCCGCTTAAGCTTATAAAAATTGTTTCTGAAAACAATGCTGGCAGAAGAAAGTTCAAGACTATAATCGAAAAAAATGTTATCAAAAATCCAATCAAGATCATTTCTAAAGCTAATCGTTCTTTATCGTTGGCTTGTTTGATTTTTTTTACGAGCTGAGCTATGCCTAGGGTGACTAGGGTTAGAGTCGTTAAACCAAAAATTAAAATGCCTGGAGCAACCACTGGTTGAGGGACGAGTCCTTCAACGATTTTTACTTCGGGGAAGACTAATGGTGATAAAACAAAAATGGAAATTAGGGTAATAAGCGCTAAGAACGCAAAAAAATAGTCTCTTTTAAGTTTTAACGTGAATTCAGGGAAATTATAAACGAAAAGAAAAAACAAGGCGGAATGCCAGACGGCGGTAGTCAGCACAAGCCGTATCGTCCATAAAGCATAAAGTGGATCAGTAATTTGGTAACTGATGTAGTTAATAATTACCCAAAGGCCGTTGACTAGGGAAAATAAAAAGAAAAATAGATGCGTCTTATTATGGCGATTTCTAATCAGAATACTAAATCCTAGAATAATACTAGTGACCGCTGTAAACGCAATGCCGATAAGATCAAAGTTAAAAATAAATTTAATAGGCATTATTGTTTTTTAATCCATTTTTGCTTGCCGTTGCTAGCAAAATAGTTTGGGCTTTGGTAGGGCCACAAAACAACGCTGGGAGTAATTTTTTCTGGTGCACTAGAATATTCATTGTTAAATTCGGAATTAGTTTTTCGTAAATGATTAATTATACACTGAATAGCTAGTTGGGCAATTTTGGGGTTAGAACTAATTGATGATTTTAGTTCGAGATTAATTTCCAAATATGAACTCAAATTACGATTCTCTTTTTTGACGAGCGTAAACTTTCCAGTTAACCATTGACCAGTTGTTTTATTTTCAAGAGCCGTCTTAATTTCTGCGGGATAAATGTTAGCTCCGTGTAATATGACTGCATCGTCCGATCTTCCATAAACATAAACAAAAGGTAACTTTTTGATTTTTACTGAGTTGACATTTACGTTGTGAGCCTTGAGTCGGCTAATCATGTCCTGAAAAGTAATAACGCCTCCCAGATCTGAAAAGCGATATCTTATTAGTGGAATCAAAGACCCATATCCAGTTGCTATTACTTCTTTGTTAATTTGTTCAAACCAAACTAATTTTGGATCATATTGTCCTAAAGTAGGCAAAGTATTTGCTTCAGGAAAGAGATCTTGAAAAAGATTTCTCTTTTTTATAGCAATACGACGAATAGTATTAGTTAGCACGGTTTCATGAGCCATTGTTCCCAACTCTACGGAGCCATATATATTAATCGTATCATTAACAACATTTCTCAGTCCAATTTTTTTCCCTAAATAATCACGAAATTTTTCGGAGTGCCCCTCGGCCGCTGTAATTACTCGTATGTGATACTGACGTAAATTAACGCCATATTGCCATGCTGTGTCAGCCAAGTCTTTAATTAAATATGGATAACCACAAAGAATGATTTGGTCAAAATAACCCCCCATTTTTTTAATAGTTTCTAGAATTAGTTCTTTATTAACACCAACTGGCGCAACCATTATTTGATATTTACGACTTAACTTATGAAAGGTTTGGTAACTTAAAATGCCCCCAATCCAAATTCCCATGCCAAAGCC
>CAZATK010000005.1:0-10601 GCA_964488085.1 uncultured Candidatus Saccharibacteria bacterium | reverse complement strand
TATGAAAGGTTTGGTAACTTAAAATGCCCCCAATCCAAATTCCCATGCCAAAGCCGATGATGACTAAGGTTTTTTTCTTCTTAATTTCAAATTGATCTCTTAAAAAAGATTCAAAAATACCATCATTTAGGCGATCGTGATTTTCCAAACGAGGAAAATAAAAGGGTTCACCCGTTGATCCGGAAGTGGCGGAAATTGTTCCTGATAAGGCAATTTTTCGATTGGGGAATAGATCGAGATACTGATATTTTCGTAAATAATTATCCTTATCGGTCAGAGGAATATCTTCCCATCTAATAGTAGCGGCTCTACTGTTATTAATTTTATGGTCTTTTAAAAAATGGCCATAGGCAGGAACATTCTTGTAGGAAAACTTAAATAGATTAATAGCAAGCTGTTGTCCTTTACCCCGACTACTCATAATATTTTTTTTAATAATAATTGACGTTCTTTTTCGTAACTTGGGGGAAAATGACTGAAAATATTATCAATATTTAAGTTAGTTCGTCCGGATTTAATTTTCTCTCCCAGAATAATTTTACGCGCCAAATAAGTTAATACTGATCCGCATAAAGTAGCAGCATTGCCAAGTTGTGGCCAAGAATAAATTTCTTTTCCCACGGCCATTACCGATTGCAACATTCGTAAAGTACTAAATTTACCAGCGGCTACTTTGCCAATTAGTTTAGGAAATGCTTGCGGTTTTATTTTTTTGAAATCATTAGCCATTATTGAACCCAAAAGTCCATGTAGTATTGGATAATGAGCGTCTAAATCATAACGCTCAACATCAATAACTGCATTGTCGCCATTGTCGGCAGCCATAATTACTGGAATGCCATGTTTTCTGGCAATTTCTCGAACTCTAATTTTTAAATAAAGGTTGTCCATCTCCTCAATTAAAATATCAATTTTTGGTTTCAATAAAAACTTTTCTATATTTTTCTCCAAGAGACCCTGGGTGTATAACGTCAATTTGCTATAGGGATTAATTTCAACAATTTGTCGCGCTACTGATATTGCCTTATTTAATCCTACTGTTGAAAAAGGAGAGCGGATCCGATTGAGATTTGATCCAGAAATAACATCAGGGTCAGCTAACTTTAAGTATTTACTGCCACCGGTCATGGTAATGGTTAATGCGGCATGACTACCCACGCTCAAGCCCAAAATCCCAATTTTGGCTTGATAAAATTTTTTTTGTTCTGTGTCGGTAATTAAAAAACGATTACGTCCGGTTCTTATCTCCTGATGTTCTGATTCATCTAGATAATGAATGGTTTGATCAAGCCAAGGATAATAAACCCATTTTCCGATTTGATGGATTGTTTTATTACCAAGAAAAACATTTTTCCATTTTTGGAAATCCTTGCCAAAATTTTTTTGAAAACGATAGGGGGGATGACGCAATAAAAACAGCTCCTCCAATTGGTTTTCCAAACGATCAATAACATTCCATCCTTTTTTATTAATTTGAAAGGGGTTTAGAAAGGTGGGCTTCCACAATTGGGAGTTCATATTAAAACTTCCTCAATAGAAAGACGAGGCGAGTGGGGTAGGGTGGCAGTTGGACGACCAACTCGAAATATAACTTGAGGTCGCCAATCAGTGTTAAGTAATTGTTGGATTGTTAGACAATAATTGTCTCGCTCAATAGGCGCTGCTAAAACAGCTGTAGCTAATTCCATAGATTGAGCAATAAGAGCGATACGTTCATACAATTCGCCAGCTTCTAGCCAACTAGCGACCGAGTCGTCTTTTGTAGTGACCACGCCGAAAGCGGGTGTATGCTTAAAAAGATCCTCGTGAGTTTTTATTTGCATCGAAACGGTGTTTAAATATCTAACAATCCATGGAAACAAAAAGGATAGGAGATAAGGTATGCCAAGATTGTAACCAACTAGACCATCTTTGTATTGTGGTAAAGAGGGCCTAAGCCACATGGCCAGCTCTGATGTGAATTTTTTGTCTGAAAAAGCCGATCGTAACGCTTCTAAAATTATCGAAGATAATCGTTGCCGTGCCCCCTCTTCTATTATAAAGGAGATTTTGGCTTGACGGCCATTTTGATCGGTAGCCGATTTGATAAAGTTTTCATTAAGAGATTCTTTGGTGTATTTTGAACGATTATTCTGTCGTTCCGTTATGATATTTAAAAAACGAAGATTTTCTGAAGACAATTCGCTGGGATGACCATTTATATTGATAGTGACCAGGGATTCGCTGTTTTCTAGAGTATATTTAATTATTGTTGTTAGTCCATGCGCTTTGGCAGCTAAGCAAAGATTGGCAACAGCACAACCAATGGAAATAATGGCTTGTCTATTTTGCGCATCAGAATGAATTAATAATCGATTTTTATTTAAAAATATCTCAACCGCATTAGAGTTTATTTTAAACATCCAAGGTTGAATGTTGTGACTAGAAGGCGCTAAAACGGCGTATTTTAATAAAAATTCAAACCGACTCAATTGATCTTTTTGGAGAAAAAACTTTTTATGATCAATGCTTCTTGTTTGAATATTGTGCATGGGTTGATTATAATATAATATATAATAAAAGCTAAAATTCCATGTTAATTATTAACAAGAAAATTATGGTTGTTGAAGATGAGGCGGTTATGCGTCAATCGTTAGTTGATATTCTAACGCGAGAGGGATTTACAGTTGTTCAGGCAGAAGATGGAGAGAGAGCGTTTCAGGTGGCCTTAGCTGAAAAGCCAGACTTGATTTTGCTCGATATTTTAATGCCTAAGTGTAATGGCTTGGAGGTGATGAAAAAGATAAGAGAGACTGACTGGGGTAAAACAATAAAGATTTTTCTTATAACCAATGTCAAACCGGATGACAAGGTAGTTGTTGACATTTCCCTTTATGAACCATCTCATTATTTGATGAAGCCTAGCCTGGATTATGAAGATATGATTGGTAAAATTAAAAAAGAGTTAGGGATATCGCCATCGTAAAGGTGTTCTATACTATTAATATGGTTGTGAGATTAAAAAAATTGTCATTAGTTTCACTATTAACAATAGTACTACTGGTAGTTATTATTTATGTAACAAAAGCTCAAATGTCGCCTCTGACAATATTAGTTACCACTGATAGAGCTGAATATTTTGAAAAAGAACTAATTGTTATTTCTATAATTGCCAAGAATGAATCATCTCAACCAATTACTCTTAAGTTTAATTCTGGTTATCAGGTTGATTATATTATAGATAGTTCGTATCGATGGTCTAAAGACAAGGGATTTATACAAATGCTAACAGAAGTTGTTTTACCGCCATTTGGCACAAAAACATGGAAACTTACCCACGATTCTAAAAACATCCCTTTATCAATAGGCAACCATATGATACGGGGTGAAATCATTAACTATGGTAGCAAAGAAACATTTATTTCTGTTGTACCCGTACCAAAATTTATAATTGGCATACATCCTCTTAATGGAAATAGCAATCTGCAATTTGTATCGGCTATGACCGATCGTCCATCAATCAATAAAGCAAGAGAGTGTCTTACTTACAGTCAAAAGCATCCAAGCGATCCAAGATGTGGTTGGCATATAGGTGGCAAAATAGGCGTTGGCAATGGCGGATTTAACTTAAGAGGCAACGGTTCTTCTTGGAGCTGGCATCTTATTCCAGATACAGTGAGAATGGTAGAAACATCTATAGAGTTATGTGATGGTGTTCCAAATGACGTAGAGTCGGCAGTACCAGTAACTAGTTTTGGCGATGGTTCTTTTTGTCCTTGGAATAGCTATATAATAAGTGAAAAAACAAATGTATTTATGCCGTCAACGCCTTCTGCGCCAACAACGCAATCGTTCATGTTTAAACAAGTAAGCCCATCGGTAAGAACGATTATAGGAACACCTCCCGAAACAATGATGGAAAGGATTAAGCCAAAAGCATTAAGGGGATTATTACAGCGACTAAGATTTAAGAGACTCAAAACTAATTAAAATACCCGAAGATGATCCGGGTGTGTTTAAGATTTTTTTAGTCGGTACACCATCATGAATGCATCTTCGTCTGTGTCGTTATAGAATTTATGCAATACACGCGTTGCGCGGAAACTGACCGAGCGAAAGAATAATTGCGAGTTGAGGTTCGTTTCTCTTATCTCGAGATAAATTTCTGTACGGTATGGGATGTGTAGATTCTTTACGAGTTTTTCCGCCATACTGGTACCGATACCACAGCGACGATGTTCTGCGTGTACAGCAAAATTAATAATATGTAACTTGGGTTTTTGTAGTTCGTAGACCATAAAGCCGACGATTTTTTCACCCAGTTCGGCGACATTGCCGATACAATTACGTTGGCGCAAACGACGAATAAAATCTTTTTCAAGCCAGGGATATTCGAAACTTGACTGTTCAATCTGAAGAACTTCTGGCATGTCGCGTCGGATCATCCAGCGTATGTGCACCTTATTTAACTGAATCTGATCGTCCATATAATACCTCCTGAAAGTCAACGAACTTACGCACTCATGCTACAATAAGCTAAGATCGTTTACAAATTGGGAGGCCTTTCAATGATGAGTTTGCTCAGGGTCGCGCTGTTTTTTTGTATTAGCGTTTTTTTTGCGTTCAATGTTCAAGCCCAAGATTTTAGTGCGCATGGCAAATATTCCATTACTACTTATAAAAGTATTAGTTACCAAAAAAATAGCGTCAGTCATTGGATAGAGTCATATGGTGAAAAAATTGCTGAACTTAAAAGCTACGAAATTTATGATAATGGCCGTAAATTAAGATTAACTTCCAAATTGGGCTTTGTTTTTGAAAATATTCCCTATCAAGAAGGTAAAGAGCGTTTTTTTAATGAAGCCGTTTATTGTTTTATTGATGCTGAAAAAAGTCTTCCTTTAGCGGAAGAGTGTCTCCGTAAAGGTGGTTTTAATACTCGCGCCATTAACACTGTTAAGTTGAAATTTCCTGATAATGCCGAAATTCATCCCACAAGGGGCTTCACCAGATTTAAATGGGGAGAGATTTGGGTGGTCGGTTTAACTCCAGCTGTTGGGGGTAATATCGCTTACGTGACTTGGGGTCCCGGAAAGTATCATGATAATGTTACCGCTCATGAATATATACATATGTGCGGTTATACTAATGACGATCACGGAAGGGCAGTTTTTGAATGCGCTAAAGAAATTTTAAATAGATAAATATTTATGACTTCAAAACTTAATACCATGGGCGTAAGCCCATGGACGAAGTTTTTCTGGCGAAGCCAGACTAATTTGCCCGTGGGCAAATTAGAAGAAGGCAGAAGATATCGCGGGCGTAAGCCCGTGATATCTTCATCTTAACCCGCGCCTTGCTAAGCGCGGGAATTTATTTTATATATACGTAAGAACTTCGAAACTTTTATTAAAGGAGATGACATGAACCCAGGGCCCTACAATCCCGAAACTTTTAGTTGTTCGCAAGAGCATTATGATCTAATGGTTAATAATATTGAGCCTTTGTATGACAGAATTCGTCAATTTATTGTTGCTCAAAAGGGTCCGATTACTAGAACTGTATTAGCTCTAATCTCTACCGGTCAACGAGACTTTAAAAACAGAAAAGCATATCTTGGAAGCGGGCATATTCGTTTTACTGGTCCCACTGGTACCGGTAAGACCCTGCTTTGTAAGATTCTTGGTTATTCAATTGGCGGGAAGAGTAAAAAAGTTCAGGGTACGCCTGATCTTATGGCAAGCGATATTACTGGTTTTGAAATTCTAAGTTTCAATCAAAATAATGAGAGAATGCAATTTCGTGAGGGTCCGGTTTTTGCTAATGTTTTGTTAGCGGATGAAATCAATCGTATACCACCGAAAGCGGCCAGCGGTCTGATTGAGGCAATGGCTGAAGGCACTATTACTTATGGGGGGGAGATATTTTATTTGCCAGAGCCGTTTATGGTTTTAGCAACGATGAACCCCAGTGAATCGGGTGGTACTTTTAGTAATGATCAGGAAGCTGTTAGCGATCGTTTTATGTTTGATGAAATTATGGTAGAAACAACTCCGGAAGAGATGGTAGAAATTCATTATAGAACTAAACAGATGGACAGTCTTAATCTGGAACCGGTAGTGACTACTGAAAGATTGGCAAATATCCGCAAATTTTTATTTGAAAATATTGCAGTAGAGAGAGAGGTTTGTGATTACTGCGCTCGGATTATTGGCGCCGTTAATAGGCCTAAAGAGCATGGTCTTTTTAAGAGACAATTTAAGAAACTTAAAAAGGCCCCACTTTTTAGGCAAAAACCGCCTATTAATCCCAGAAGCATGTTGTTTTTGATAGGAGCCGCCCAGGCCCAAGCGTTTATTCGCTATCGTTCTTATGTAACGCCTGATGATGTTCAAAAAATTGCGAGATCCGTTTTGCGGACCAGAATGTCTCTTTTGCATCCGGCGGCACTAATGACCCTTATTGATGATGAGGGTAAATACAAAACTAAAAGTGATTTAGTGGAGGATCTCATTAGCGAAGTTTTGGAGGAGGTGCCCTCGTGTTAAGTATAAAAAGACGTAAGCGAAATATTCAGTTAAGCGTTGCTAGGGAGATACACAACTTTCCGGTAGGCATACATCGTAGTTTGCTTTTTGGCAGTGGCGGAGATTTTTACGGTGTTCGTGATTGGCAACTCGGCGATCGCCACTTGTCCATTCCTGCCACTATTCGTACGGGTAGGCCGATGTTTAAGGTTTTTGAAGAACCCAAATCACTTAATGTTTGGTTATTGATTGACGGTAGTCCCTCAATGGAATTTGGTTCGGGGCAGAGAAAAATTGATATTGCTTGCGCGCTTTGTTTGATGTTCGGTTTTTCTGTTGACAGTGTTGGTGATCGTTTGTCGGCTACGACTTTTGGTTCTGGAAAAAGCTTTTTCACAGAACCAGGCGCTGGCAATAATGTTGCTTTAATCGCTATTAATTTATTGCTAAGCAGAAGGGCAAGGAAAAAAAGCGGTTCCATAACAGAATCCTTGGCCGAAATATCTGCTCGTGAGCCCACTAATTCTTTAGTCATAATTATTTCTGATTTTTGTTTCGAATTTTCATTGGCCGCCAAAAATTATATTAGCTATATTGCCAGTCTGCGCAATACCGTTTTGCTTTCTATTATTATTGGAGATGAACAAGAAGATGATTTGCCTAAAGCTCCGCTGATGGCGAATGTTTTTGACGCTGAAACCGAAAAATATTTTCCGATAGATCTTCGTTCCGCTCATTACGAAAGAACTTCTTTAACAGAAGAATTGCGTTCACTTAATTCTTATGTGGTGCGGGTTGATGCGAGTGATAAATGTTTTAAACAATTAGTGAAATTCTTTAGCTCATTACCTCTTGTGTAAATGAGCTTTTTTATTTAATATAATCCTAGTTTATTGACAATTTGTGAATAAGGAGAATCGTCATGCGTTCAATCCTTTTAGTGCTGTTATTGATTTTTGTTGGTCAAAAAGGCTTTGCTTATGAGTACAAGCCCGAATATAAGCCCGAAGATTTTTATTTTCAAGAGGAAAGCGGAAAACATGTTGGTTTAAAGGTTACAAATAAAGTAGTTGCCGTTTTTAGCGGCGCTGTCGGTACTGAAGAGAAAGCTCTTCTTCTCGCTAAATTAGGAACTTTTCCTGAAAGCATTAAGAAGGCGCAAGAAGAATTAGAGGAGATTAAAACCAAGAAACTGCCGGATATTAATAGCAGAATTAGTAAATTGCTAGATAATACAACCGGAGAGTATACGCAAGTTCTTCAGGAGAGATATAATTTACATTTAAGGGTTGCGGTTTTAGAAAAAGAAATTGCAAAAGGGGCGGATATCATTGCGATTGAGACTTTTCCCAAAGATTATTTTCAAAGATTAATTCTTACTTTAGGCATTTATCCGCCTTACAGTAAGAATCCTATAGGGAAAATCTTGCTTTTTATTAATGAGCATAACAAAGACCCTAAAATGACTTTATTTCCGGTTTTTATCGTAGATGGTCGAGAGGCCACCTTTAGTAATGTTATTAAAATAAAAACTGTTGACGCTATTGATCAAAGCCGTTTGGGAGATATTCTAAATAAAATGAATATCGGAAACTTTTATGTTGGCAGTAGCGCTTTGCCAACTGAAAGGGTTTACTATATTACCATTGATAAACTAAATTTGCCGATTAATTTATTGACTTTTGCTAATATGCTTTCTGATAAGCCTTGGCTTGAATACGCTCAACCGAATTTTCAATTTCTTTCCCCGCCTATTATGGCTAAATTTCATGTTGCGCCTAATGGTGCGCCGACTCTTGGCGAAAAAAGAACTCTTGTGGTGGAGATTATTATTGATGATCCAAAACTTGAATTGAAAGAAGACGAAATTCCTCAATTAGGACAGGGAAGTTTTAATGTCGTTCCTCTTGGCGCCTCTACTATATCTGCTAATGCCGGCGCTTCCAATGTTTTTTTCAAATTTGAAGAGGGGAGTAAAATAGTTGAGATGGTTGATGGTAAGAAAATATGGACGCTATCTTGGCCATTTTATTCTTATGCCACTGGCACATATGTATTTACTCCTCTTAATATACCCGTTGAAGGATTGGAGGGCGGAGTCTTTACAGTTTCTCCGCTTAATTTTGGTTTTTCTGTGAGTAGTATAACTAAGTTATCTATTTTGGAGGTAACCGATATTCAATCAATTAAGAATCATCAGATTGGTTTTACTGAAGTCCAAAATATTCCGCCAGTTGCTGAACCTGAAAGCGCTGGACCTTGGTTTGTAACACAGATTGCAGTTGCGACAGCATTGGTTGTTTTAGGCAGTCTTGTTTGGACTTGGCCCGTAGTTGGTGTTATCTCCTCAGTTCTTTCTAAGAGAGCTGAAAAAGAGCGCGAAAATTTTGATCTTTTTAGTAAGCTAAAAAGCCTTGAACGCGCTATATCTTATAAAAATTATAAAGATATAGAATCAGCGTTACGGCAATGTTTATTCTTGTTTGGTATTCCAGAGAATATTTCTGCCAATGAATTAGGAAAGAAAATTACGAATACGATAGAGGATTGCGACCGACGCACCATCTTCGAGACTTTACAGGAACTGGACAAAAGGCACGATCCGAAATATCGGCCGAGTGTTAATTCATTAGAAATTCTTGACGAGTGTTATGACCTTTGTGTTATTTACGCAGAAGAGAAGGGAGATAAAAATGTTTGACCATCCGTGGGCGTTGTTGTTTTTTGTGGCATTGATTTCCATTTTCTTTTTACGAAGAAATAAATATTTTGTGAAAGTCGGGTCGCTCATTAAGCATGCGCCGTATTATAAGAAAAACAGGGGGAGGATTATCTGGAAGGAACGCCTTCCCTCTTTTTTATTTATTTCTGGCATAAGCTTGTTAATTTTAGCGACGGCTGATTTGTGGATGGGATATTCGGAACAGTCAAAAAAATATTTATTGCACAATTATGTGCTGATAAATGATGGTTCGGGATCAATGATGATGTTTAAAGAACCAATTCCTGCTCTTTTGTTTGGCAATAAAGTTTTTTTTGAAACTTTGAAAGAGGCTGATAGAAAAGACGATGAACGCGATTTAGTGGCACAAGTTATTTTCTCTAATGGCGCTTATGTGATTTCTTATTTTAGAGAGGACTATGACAATCTGATGAGAAAAATGGAATTAGTTGATTGGCGGTCTTCTCCATTGGGTCAGGGCACCGATGCGGGTAGCGGTTTTTGGAGCGCTCTCCAATTAGTGTTAAAGAAAAATACTTATAATGGCGGGCATAGTTATTCACCCGAAGAAATGAAAATGTTGATGGCTCGTGTGCGGGGCTGGGAGGGTGATTTAAAATTTAATAAGGCATTGGAAGAAAAAACAGCCACTATCAAGCAGGAACTGACCGGCTATGTATTTATTGTTTTTACTGATGGAGAGTTTGACGTGGGATCAGCGCCTCAGTTTATTTCTCCTAATAAAACCATTAATCTTTGTGAACGGCTGGGTATTAAGGTTTATATTATTAGCGTTGGTTCCGCCAATATTGATTTACAGCAATTAGTTCGGTCAACGGGTGGCGACATGCTTTTTCTTAAAACTAGCAGGGATCGACAAGCCGTGGCCGCGCTGTATAAAAAAATTGCCGAAAGAGAATTAAGGTCTACAAAAAATTATATTGAGCAAAAAAAACATTACTATTACCGTTGGTTCGCCTTACCTGCCCTTGCTTTACTGTCCCTCTGGATTGTGTTAAAGAATACTGTAAGCCGATCTTTGACAGAATCGTAATGGAGGTGCGTGATGAAAAGATTTGTTATAGCGGGGCTTTTGTCTCTATTATTTTTTTCTGTCGGTTTTTCGCTGTTGTATAATCTTTATTCAAAAGAACAAGAAGTCAGAAAAGCAAATATTGCCATTCAAGAATTGGCGCAGAAAAAAGAAACCCAGCATGAAAAATTGCTTTCGGCATTGGCTGATTTAAGTAATATAGAAAAACATCCTGATCCGCAGGAAAGAATTGATGGATTAGAGCCATTGAGAGCTTTGACGGGCGATTCTGATAATCCTAAAGAGCCCTTTCAGATTAGATCTCAATTAGAATTGGCGC
>CAZATK010000004.1:9402-38350 GCA_964488085.1 uncultured Candidatus Saccharibacteria bacterium | reverse complement strand
ATTATTCCTTTATTTAAGATTTTCTTAAAACTTTTACCTCTAAGATTCCGATCCAATTATCTCGAGAACTTGCGCGAATTTTTATAGAATCTGCTTTCATATTTATATTTAAAACTGTGTTTTCACTTCTAGGAGATTGTTCTTCACCAGCCACAATCTGCCATTCTCCCAACAAACCAGACTTGGACTCTAAAGACCATTTTTGAATATGCTTTTCACCTGTGCCACTACCACCCCAAAAGATTTCTACTCGACTTATCTCATATTCATCCAAAAATTCTATTATATAATCAAATTCTTTATTCCCCGGATAAGCGCCAGAGTTAATATCTCCATCAATTAATTTTTCGGCCTTACTGTCCTCATTCTTTTCTAAAATATCATTAGAATACACTCGCAGAATATCTTCTGGCTTTATCCAAACAAACTCATCTTCCTTTTTTACTTCCGTTTTTTCAACATTATCACACAAAAATTCTAATAAATAACTGCTTCTTATTTCGTTAGAACAGGAATAAAGTACATTTAAAATAATTAAAAATGAAAAAATTGTGGAAATTAAAATTATTATTAAAGATAAAATCACATAAAAAACCAATGATTTTATCTTTTTATTTTTTTTCATAATTTTTTAAAACTGA
This sequence comes from uncultured Candidatus Saccharibacteria bacterium, assembly GCA_964488085.1. Taxonomy (GTDB): domain Bacteria; phylum Patescibacteriota; class Minisyncoccia; order UBA6257; family UBA11618; genus CAZATK01. The sequence goes on along the minus strand of CAZATK010000004.1, from coordinate 37,709 downwards.
TATGGTTTCATTAATCATACGATTCCAGGAAAATCTATCTTTATCTATTAAGCCGGGATTAGAGATAAAATTACCTGGATTTTTCAGAAAATACAATAAGGCATTTTTTAAATCTGATTTATTAGGCCAATCTACTAAAATCCCATTAACACCATTATCTATAAGCTCAACATTACCGCCTTTTTTACTAGCTATTACTGGCAAACCAAAAGAGAGGGCTTCTAAAAGAACATGAGATAGACCTTCGTATCCTGAAAATAAAACGAAGCAACTAGATTTAGCATACCAACGAAAAACATCTTTTTTATTTAATGCTCCAGTAAATAAAATATTATTAGAACATAAAGTCTTTTTTGCTAATTCATTAAGATTAGATAAGAGGGGCCCATCACCAACTATAACTAATTTTAAATTAGTAAAATCGCCACAAATTTCAGAGAAGACATCAATTAATATGTCAAACCCTTTCCAAAAGACCAAACGACCAACAGACAATATATATTGAGATTCATCTTTAGGAATGTCCGGAAAATCATTTATTACTACCGAGTTATATATAACATAAATTCTTTCCTCTCTTGCGCCCCACCCACTAACCATTTTTTTTAAATATTGACTTGGTACAACAATAAAATTAGAATTCCCAACCACAAAATTTTGTAATAATTTTAATATTTTAATGAAAAAACCATATTTTTTTATCTGAAAAACATCTATATCATCTGTAACCAATCTTAAATTAGTAGATTGTTCCCAGGCATAATCTCCGGTAACTTTAACTCCAATCTTTTTTCTTAATAACTTACCTGCTAATAATGCCGGTAATGTGGACGATATGCCTCCATGGGCATAAAATAAATCATATTTTCTCCCTTCTTTTAAAATTAAAAATAGGAAAAGTAACATTCTTAACGGCAAAGGATATTTTCTCGACACATCCTTTCCGTAAGCGATAACATTCGCATTGTGATTTAATTGGCGTAAACTATTAAATAAATTAAAGACGTAACCAGCCGGACCCCCAATGTCAGGAGGAAAAATACTGGTAATTAATAAAATTTTCATAAACTTACTTTAATTTTTCTAAAATTAAATAAACAGCCTTACCAGTAAAAGGAAAAGCTTGTCTAATGATTGGCAATGATTTTGTGCTTGTTTTAGAAACAATATCTAAATTAAATTTTTTTATTAGATTAAACACTTCTTTTTTAGAATAAGTTCTAGGATTATATAGGGGATTGTAAATTTTTTCTAAGAAACGATAAATAGAATATTTAGAAAAAAAATCTACCAATATATATTTATTAGACACACGGATCATTTCATTCCAAATTAATTGCAGATTTTTTATATATCCATAATGTAAAGTCCCAACACAAGAAACGAAATCAAAACTATTATCAGGAAATGGAAGGGGTGTATTAATATCATGTTGCAATGTTGATATTAATTGATTTCTTTTTTTAATTTTATCTAGATATTCAAAATTAATATCTTCGGCAAAAGCGCTAACGCCTTGAGAGACAAAATAAGAAGAAATATTACCCATACCGGCTCCCAACTCTAAAGTCTTTCTTAAACTGGAAACTTCTATATTTTCGCTAATGAAGTCTAAAACAATCGCCCAGTCTTTTTCTTTTTTATGATCGTGAGGATGAGTGACGATTTTATATTTCATACAGGTCTTTTTTCTGATAAGGAAAAATTATTAATCTTTTGCGCTACCATAGTAATAGTAAGATCCATTCGAGAAAAAATTAGGTTTGGTAGTTTGCCTAAAATATTATTAGAAAATAAAAAAATATTGCTCTCAATTATATTAAAACCGGCTCTTCTAATAATAAAATCTAAAGTTTTTCTAGTATAAGCATAAATATGCTCACTCTGCCTATAACCAACATCACCAAAGATTTTACTATAAATAAAATCTGTAAAGAAAGAGGGAACCAACGGAACTTTAATAAAAAGCAACCCTTGAGATTTTAACTTAATGTGACAATTTCTTAAAAATTGATGCGGAGAAACTACATGTTCTAATAGATTAGAACACCAAATAGCTTCAAAAGTATTATTGGGTACTAACATCTCCTTATCAATATCAGATTTTATTATTTGTAATCCTAAACTTTTTCCAAAATTAATCATTTTTTCTTGAACATCAATCCCAACAGATTCATGACCAAAATGAATTAAGTATTGACCATAACTACATCCAATATCTAAAACTTTTTTTTTATTTAATTGATATTTATACAGTGGTATTCGAAAAGTTCTGGGAATTTTTTTAAAAAATTTATCATAAATACGAATATTTTCCTTCTCATCAAAACAACCCTTTTTTAAAATTAAATCCTTTATATTTAATGGCGTCATATATTAAGTTCTAAAGGAGTTACAAATTTTTTATTTTTATTCAAAACAAAAACCAGTTTTAACAATATTCTTAATATAAAATTATTAATTTCGTAATCGTGAAAATAAATAACACAGTTGCCACTCACGTCTCTATTTTTCCAAAATTTTAGAAAGTAATTTTTTAATGATGTGGTAACGGGGATACAAGTTATGGAATTTATTTTTTGTGGAAAATCAATCAATAATTGATTCGGCCTATTTTTCATGTAAGATAAAGAAAAATTACGAGCAGTACAATCATAGGCATATCCTAATTCATGCAACAAACTCAATATATCTCTATTAATAAACCATGTTCCAGCAACGAAACCGCTAATCTTGTGACCGGCATTTTCTAACCAACGCTTGTCTTCTTGTATTCTATTTTTTATATACTCTAAAGAAGTATTATCGCCGCGTTTTTCTTTATCATAAAAATGAGTGTGTTGTTCTATTGATTGCCCATGCTCTTTAAGATAATTTAACCTATCTTTCCATTTATTTTCATCAAAACCGCTTTTTTTATAAATCTCCACCGTAGGATTAAAAGAAAACCAAGTTGTTTTTATATTTTTTAAATAACAAAAATCAGCAACGGCTTTAATTTTTTCCCAAACAATATCGTCATGCAATCTCTCCGTATGAACTATTAAGCAAATAGGTTTTTTCATCCCGTTAGTGTCAGGTCGCCTTGGGCGACCGTAGCACGACCATCTCTTTAGCACCTGTATTTTTATTTTGATCGATATTGTATTTCATATTTGCTAATTTAGCTGACACTAACGGGATTCATGTTTTCTCTAATAATAATTTTATAGAAGCAGAAATATTATCCCAGCTGTATTTACTAACGAAATCTAGGGCATTATTTCTTAGAGACTTGATTATTGATTCATTCTCCAATAAATACTTAATGCTGTTGGCAATGGTTATATGACTGGCCGGCTCTATCAATAAGCCATTATATTGATTTTTAATGATATCACAAATACCACCAACTTTCGTTCCAATCACAACGCCCCCGCAAGCCATCGCCTCTAAGAAGGCAATTCCCAGCCCCTCTGCTAAAGAGGGCCCGATAAAAATATTGGAAGAGTTTAAAATATGTGGAATTTTATCACGACTGACAGTTCCTAAAAACTGAACATTACCCCTTATTTTTAAATCATCAACCAGATTTTCCAAAAAAGTCCTTTCTTCTCCATCGCCAACTAATAAAAATTGCGCTTCAGGAAATTCACCAATTACTATCGGCACGGCACGTAAAAGATACTCTAGACCCTTTACTTTTTTAAAATTTGCCACCGCGATAATCTGCCAATAATTTCTTTTTATATTTAATATTTTAAAGTTATTTAAATCAATTCCATTGGGAATGTGGGATATTTTATCTGCCGGCACGCTCAATTTCAACGCTCTTTCTTTTAAAGCATTACTTATTACATGAACCAATAATGCTTCGGTATGAATCAATTTATAGAGCGGGTAAAAAAAATTAATAATTTTTTTATATTCTGGCGTATCTAATGTCCCGCTCTGCAAATTCAAAATATATGGTTTTTTTCTAAAAAACTTTATAAAAAGAGCCGCCGCGCCGGCGTAACTTGCCATAACAGCATAGGATAAATCAAATCCAATTGAATAGCTTTTTATCAGCGCCAAAAAAGGAAATAAAAATTTGTCGTATTTAAAACCAAAACCTAAACGATAAATTACTACATTATTACCCACAAGTTCCTTTGCTAAAGCCGATGAGGAGTGCCTTCCGGTAAAAATAATGAAATTAAAATCATTATCCAATCTTTTAACAATTTCTTCCACAAAAATCTCCGCGCCACCTATAAATGGCTTATAAAACGTGGTGAGAATTAAAACATTCTTTTTCATACGCTAAAATTATTTTATGCCAGTCAAAATCTTTGCTGATACGGTCTTTTAATTGTCTTCCTAATTTTTCTCTTAAATTGGCATCACTAATTAATTTATTAATACTCACAGCAATTGCTTCAATGCTTTTAGGAGTTATTAAAATACCATGTTTTTCATCGTAAATTATTTCTTTAGTACCACCAACGTCAGTGGCAATTACTGGAAGCCCGACAGAACCGGCTTCCAACACACAACGAGGCAATCCCTCTGAATACGAAGGATTAATAAAGATAGTGGAATCTGAAAGAATATTTATAACTTCTTGATGATTTAATTCTCCTAAAAAAACTATTTTTTTATTAAGCTTTAATTCATCAACCATTTGTTCTAAATCTTTTTTGTACGGACCGACACCAATTATTTGTATAATGATATTGCTTGGAAGAAATGCTGTTGCTTGAATTAATTCAGTTAATCCTTTTGCGTAAATCAGGCGGCCCGCAAAAGTAATTTTGTATGGGGGATTGTTATTATAAATGGCATTTTTTTTAGAATCTATATCAATGCCATTATAAATTTTAACCGGCTTTTTTGCTCCTAAATGCAATAGAAACAAACAAGTAGCGTCAGATACGCCCACCACAACATCAGAAAAGCGCGCAACAACAAAGCCGAAAGTGTGATCCACAATTCGAGCTATAGTATCAATAAAAAAGTTTTCAGTCAGGGGATGTTGACCGCCTCTTTCTATATGAATTACCGGCAGTCCAAGTAATTTACCGAAAATAAAGCCAATCCATGTGGAAATAAAAAAACGGGTATTGGTCACAATATAATTAAATTCTTTTTTATGTAAAATTTTTAATATTTTATAAACACTATATGGGTGAGGAATGGGAAAACTATGATTTAAACAAGACGGATTCCAGCAAGATAAAGTATATAATTTAATCCCATCTATACTACTTGGTTGACCAAAATTATTAACACCGCAGGCAATAATGGTAATTTTATAACCTTTTTGTAAAAGCCTGACAGATAAATTGTGAATACTTTCAACATAACCGCCTTTATAAGGATGGTAAAAGGCGGCGAAAATCAAAATACTTCTAACGGGGTTCATTACCGTCTAAATCCTTCAATGCCAATTCTCGTACCAATCTTTCTAGCTTCTGTTTTTGCTGTCTATTGACTATGTAATTATGAAAAGTGAGTATAAATAAAATAATAAAAGCAATGATCATTATTAAATCCATCGGCCTGCTCAAACCCAAATATCCAACAATGGGAGAGACGCTTCTGGGAAAAACAGAAACGAAAACAAAAGCAATCCAAATAAATCCCCAAAAAATTAATTCTTTTCTGGTAAAATTAGTCCTTTTATAATAAAGGTAGGTGAGATGAATAGCCGCCAATCCGACAACAACGCCGATAAGTTGAATGCCAATCATTTTTATAACATTATACGCCACATAATCATTTGCAACAATAATTTAAGTCCATGCATAATATGAACCCCTTTAACATTATCATTATAAATAGTAGGGATAACATATTCTCCGTAAATAACATTATTTTTTCCAACCTTTAATGCCATCTGAACCTCTCCAGAATAATCACTTTTATTCCAAGAAATTTTAGGCAAGCAACTAATACGAAACGCCCTAAAACCGCACCACATATCTTTTAAATTAATGTTAAAAAGACATCGGGCAGTCAAATTTAAGACCTTATTTCCCAAAAAACGTATAAAGGGCATCTTGTCGCCACCTTGACGAACAGTAAAAACAAAATCTAATTTATTGGACTCCATATATTGCAAAATCTTGGGAATATATTCGGGTGGGTGCTGACCATCACTATCAATAGTGATAATTATATCAGCGCCTAATTTGCGAGCCGCTTCGCAACCAGTTTTTAAGGCAGAACCCTTGCCTAAATTAATTTTATGGTTAAGCAATATTATTTTTTTATCGCAACGGCTTGCTTCACATGTCTTTTTAGTACCATCGCTTGAACCATCATTAATAATAATTACCCAGTCAACATAACTAATTGATTTTTCAATTACGCTTTGTATATTTTTCTCTTCATTGTGAGCGGGAATCACCAAGGCAACCCTCATATCTCTTTTTTATACCAATCTACTGTTTTTTCTAAACCTTTTTCAAGATCATATTGAGGCCTAAAATTCAATAAGTTTCTCATTTTATCAATATCAGGAAAACGATGCCTTACATCGTCTCTGCGTTTGATAAACTTCGGCTTTAAATCTTTTTTGAGTCCGCAAACATCAATAATTTTTTTAGCTAAATCTAAAATAGTAGTCGGTCTGCCAGTGCCAATATTTACAACTTCACCGTTAGTCCTTGACGATTCCATGGCCTTAATAGTGGCCTCAATATTATCGTCAATATAAACAAAATCACGAGTTTGAGTCCCATCGCCATAAATTATGGGTTGCATGCCTCGCAAAACACGCTTAATGAATATACCGATAACAAAACCGTAATCACTGGATTCTTGACGAGGACCATAAACATTAAAAAATCTCAAAGAACAAGTTGGTAGTTTATATTTTTGCCAATAACTTTCCATAAGTTTTTCACAATATAATTTGGTTACGGCATAAGGCATCTGCGGATTAATATGACCGCTCTCTATTTCCGGTATTTCTGTTGGTTCTCCATAAACTTCTGAACTAGAGGCAAAAACTACTTTTGGCTTATTATACTTTAAAGCTAAATTTAAAATATTACGCGCGCTCTCAATATCATTTAAAACATCAATAGGGGATTCAATGGTGCGTTTAACTCCCACAATAGCCGCATGATGAAAAACTCCGTTTAATTTATTGTTCTTAAAAATAGGTTCTAAATCGATAAAATTATTAGCATCTCCTCTCACAAAAACAATCTTATCTTTTATGTGCTCTATATTTTTTAATCTTCCTGTGCTTAAATTATCAAAACAAATAACTTCGCTATTCTTATTCAATAAATTTTCACACAAATGAGAACCAATGAAACCAGCGCCTCCGGTTACCAAAAATTTTTTCCTCATATTTTTCTATTAGGATATATTTTACTTGTCTGGCTTTCAACCCCCACATCCTTAAATTGGCCGTCTAAATTAATTTTTTGGGCATTTTCCTTAATTCTTTATTGGCTAGTGGGATTAAATTATAAAGAATACGACATAAAAATTAATAAGAATTGGCTCTGGTTGCCTTTTTCAATATTAGTATTATCAAGATTAATTCCTTTTTTTCATTGGGGAGAGTTTCCGTTAGCAGCTGACGCTGGGGTTTATATAGAAAATTTTAGCCCATACATTCCAATACCGGCAATTTACACAATACATATTTTACTTAATCTATTGGCAGGATTCGGCATTTATCAAGTCGCAAAAAAATACTTTAATGAGAAAGCAGCATTTTTTAGTTTATTGATTTTTTCTTTATCAATCTCCCAATTTTTAGTTTATTGGGTTTTCTACGCAAAAATGACAGTGGCTATAATACTGACGCTTATTGCCTTTAATTTAATACAAAAAAAGTCGTGGCAGTTGATTCCTATCGCAATATTAATTGGATTCTTTCATCCATTGACACTATTGCCGTTTTTATTGGCAATCTTGATGTTTTCTGTTTTTGAAAAAAGCAGATTCTTTTTACTAATCAGTTTTTTTTCAGTCCTAATTTCATCTTTTTTTATTAATTGGGATAAATTCTGGGGTTATATTTATTACGCAGAAAAATATTTAAAGGGGGGCCAATACATAGAGGGCGTGTCAGAAGTATTAGCTGGTAATTTTGTTCAACTAGATTTTTATCAAAATTTTCTAGCTTTAATTTATCTTCCATTTGCCATATTGGGATTTATAAGACTAATTTACAATAAAAAGTTTACCTTTTTGTTTTATTACGCATTAGTAAATTTTTCTTTTATATATTTTAATTTTATATTTCACAACCGCTTTATAATTCTTTTGGATATTATATTTATTATTTTAGCTGGAGAAGTTTTGCTTAATTTTTTACAAGTATTTAGAACAAACAAGCTAATAAAACTAATTTTTGCGGTTATTTTAGTAATTTTAATAGGCAATATTACATATCAAAGCTGGATTACGGAACCAATAATCAATAATAAAGAGCTGGAAGAAATAAAATTATTCTCTAAAATAGAGAATGAAATTCCTGTTGTGAGCAACGACACAAGATATATTCATGTTTTAAAAGGATACGGAAATCATCCTATTATAAGTTTGGAAGAAATTTCTAATGAAGAAATATTTGTTTACATGGGCAGAAGAGGACCGGAATTAGATCTAAAGCAGCTTGGTTCTTTTGAACAAATCAGTGAACATTTTTGGAAAGCAAAAGTTATCCACAATAATAATATTGACAATTAAAGCAGATAATAAAATAATTAATGAATATGAGTGATAATTTTTTAAAGTTATTGAAAAGCGAAAAAGGAAATCAATCTTTAAAATCAGCGATTGGTGTTTTCGTTTTTGTCGTTTTCATAGTCGCATCAGTATTAGTCAATAATTCAAGCGTACCTCTTTCTCATAAGGTAGCTTTTGGTTCTTCTCACGGTGGAAGCGGTGGAGGTGGCGGAGGTGGAGGCGGTGGCAGTGTTTCTTCGTCCGGCACTTATGGAGGAACAATAAAAAACGAAGTTTCGTTTAATGTGAGCAAAGCGTTGGGTTTTAGCGATGGAGTGAAACCAAATGATGGTACTGTCATAGCCGTTACGGTTCAAGCAGATAGAGTTCCTGATAATGCAGTCGTTAAACTAAATGCCGTAAGTCACGGCTCATCATCGGTTAATGGATCAGTTGGACCTCTACCGTCCGGATTATCTACTGTAAATGACAATTTATTGAGCCTAAATATATCAAATACTGCGGGTAGCGTAACTTTATCTGGCACAATTGATATTAAATTTGAATATGCTTCAGAACAGGTTAAAGATAAAGACGTTGCTTCATTAATAGGTCATCGTTGGAATAGTGGAAGTAAGGTATGGGAACCATTGCCAACTAAAATATCCGTAGATAGTGGCATTGTAAGAGTAAATGTTACGACTGGTAAAACTAGTTATTTTGCTGTGTTGGGTAAGCCCGGCAAAGGAGTTCCTTCTACTCAAGCGGCTGCATCAGTTAGCGCTACTTCAAATAGAAGCTCTTTGATTGCATCTATAAGACAACAATTAAATGGGCTTATTGCTCAAGTATTGGCAATGTTACAAGATTCAGTTAAATCTGGAAAAACTGTTTCTCCGGAAGTACAAAAACAATTAGCCAGTTTATCGAATAGCGTTGCTGTATCTTCCAATGATTTGTCATCTGGTTTATCAAAAGGAAGTAGAAATGCTAGCGTTAAAGCTTTACAAGTATCTCTAAATAAATGTGGTTACCCGGTTGCGGAAAGCGGACCAGGGTCTTCTGGAAATGAAACTGAATACTTTGGCAATGCCACATTAACTGCAGTGCAAAACTTTCAAGACGCAATGGAAATTGCTCCGTTAGGCAGTGAATTCTCTGGTACTGTAGGTCCCAAAACTAAAAAAGCTCTAGCTAAGTGTTCATAAGTAAAAAATAAGCAATAAAAACAAAACCCCTGAATCAGGGGTTTTGTTTTTACTTTTTAATTATCAGTATCACTATCGCCGTCATTAGCGCTAGTAATATCAGAAACAATAATATGCTTAAGCACCAACCTAAATACCAACCATAATATAAAGGCGTAAGTATTCTTTCACTGCTTATAATTAACGCATCACAATCCGTTTTGGAAGACACTCTAAAATAATAAGTTTCATCGGCTTGTGATATAGGCAAAACAACTTTATGATCAGTGGTTAAGTTGTAGTCTATCGGAGAGGAATTGGAATAATTAAAGTTTTTAGTTAAATCAGCTTTTGAAACTACATCATACATCAATCCCGAACTTGCCGGCTTATTAGTATTCCAAGAAACTACAACATTGTTTTGATGCTTATTAACCTCAATATTAGAAATTAATAATTTATCATCAGCGCAAGTAGACACAACCGGAGGAGGAGTATAGACCTTATCAATGTCTTGAACGGTAATATTAAATGTTTTTGTAACTTCTCCTTGGCAATTAGTAACGCTAACGGTTACTGGATAGGATTCTGATTTTCCTTGAGAGAAATTAGGCAACCAAACAATAATTCCAAAGTTAGGATTAATAGTTAAGCCCTGCGGACCGTTGATTATCTTATAAGTAATACCACCGCCATTAGCTGAAACAGTTGCGGTGTATAATTGACCTTCTTTAACAGACGAAGGAATAACATCATTGGTAAATGATGGAGTGAAACAACCTAATTTAGCGCTATCTTCGGTAACATGAATATAAACGCTCATATCAACACTGCTATATCCATCAGAAGCGATAAAAACTGCTGTATGAATTCCTAATTGATTACTACTTGGCGTCCACATAAATGTTCTAGTTTCGTTATTGAAAGAAGCGCCAACCGGCATAGTAGTGCCAACTCTATAATTTATATAATCGTTATTAGGATCAACTGCTAATACTGTAAATTGCAATACTCTGCCCACATTAACTGTTTGATTGGGAACGGGAATCCAAACAGGTGGCTGATTATAGACTTGTGGATAATAAAACGTTGGCAACTGATAATAAATAGGCGTTTGATAAATCGGTGGCTGATAAATTGGCGGATTATAAACAGGCGCTTGGTAGATAATTTGTGGAGGAATAACTACTGGAGGTGTGGGTGTTGGTGGGGGAGGTATAGGTGTTGGCGGAGGAGGTATGGGTGTTGGCAAAGGGGATGGGGAAGCAGGTGGAGTATTATTTATAAACCACACCGCATTGATTACTCTGATTGGCCCGCATCTTTTTTTAGCGCCGTCACTCCAATGAAATCCATATTGTGAACCCTCTTGTTTATAATACAAATTATTGCCGGGAGAAGTTCTATAATCACAATGACTGGTGGGATAACGAGGCACAGAGCTTGTTAAAGAAAAAGCGGCGCTTTGAGCATTACCCCAACCACCCGGTAACTGATTACTAGCTCCCGCCCCTCTCATATTTGCTACATGAATTAAATTTTGCCCCGATTCTAAAGTGATGACAAAATGCATATCAACGCTGGGGGCATTACGATCAGTTTGCCTGCCAACAGTAAGTTGACCAGTTTTGGTGTCCAACATTAACGAACCGCCGCCATCAACATGGCTTGTGGCAGGATCCGTAGTTACCTTTGTTACATCATTAGGAGCGGCGTAAACAGCAGGGGCCGTGGCAACCACCAGCAATCCAATCACGAGAATTAAATAATTTATATTAAATTTTTTCATAAACAGTTATATAAAAACTTTTTGATACTTCGACTTTTCCATTAGTGACGCCAATGGAAACTAAATAGGGCTCTTGCCTTCCTTGATTAATGTCTGGAACCCAATAAACCACGCCAAATTTATTATCAATTTTTAAGCCTCTTGGGCCATTAATAACCCTATAATATAAATCATTACCGCCACTTACTTGAAGGGTGGTTATATACAATTCCTTTTCATTAACTTTTAGCGGGGGATTAATATTAAAAAAATTTAATCTAGTTGGAATTTTATAAGCAGAAAAAGCATACGGATAAACATCTATCTCCACAGCCATATCAGAAAAATTAAATTTATCAGCTACCCTAAAAATAATTTTGTAAACGCCATATTGGTTATTATTAGGAATCCATGTAAAAGTTCTTGAATCTCCGTCAAACAATGCCCCATCGGGAAGATTGAGAACGCTATAAGTTAAATTGTCACGCTCTATGTCGGTAGCTGAAACAACGAACTGAAGAGCGCCTCCATTAAATACGGATTGCGTTGACAATTGAAACCAAACTGGAACGTTATTTATTCTTGTCGCAGGAAGGCGAGAGGGACACAAAACTGTTATATCACGCCCCCTAATAACTCTGCTATGTATAGACGCCCCAAAAGGAATTTTTCCATTATCACCTTGAGTAATGATTCTTTCACCACTGCAAATCCCCACGTATTCAGCGTGAGCTTTGCCAACATAAAAGACCGGCGCCAAAATCATCAAAATTACACTCAAAACAACGACATTTTTCATGACCCACATCATAACAAATTATTTAATAAATGTCAACCATTGACATATCTTTAACCCATAATATGATTCGGGTATACATATGAAGACAGTATGTATCTGCGGATCTCAACGATATAAGGATGAGATAAAGGCCTTTTCTAATAAGTTAAAAAGCTTAGGAGTTTCTGTAGTCTTTGAACCCAACTTTGAACGTCATCGTCAGAAAATGATTCACAAAAAAGAAAAGGATCGGCTTAAGTCAAAATCTTATAGAGACAAGATACCCGGATTAGTGCATGAGCACTTTGATAGATTAAGAAAGGCGGATGTTTGTTTTGTTTTTAATAAAAATGGATACCTTGGTATTAACACCACTCTAGAAGTCGGCTTTGCTCATGGCAAGAATATGGTTATTTACGCATTAGAACCAGAAAGCCCCATTGAAAGTGGCGGAGAAATTTGTCGTGATATTCTTTTCACAGAAATTTTGGACACACCTGAAGAACTAGTCAAAAGACTAGTTTGAGAAAGGAGAACGATGAATCCCTCACTCACGATGAATCTTTGCCCAGGAAGTAGTGTCGGAGCAATTATTAAAAATACAAAGAATGAGTTTCTTTGCTTGTATCGTTTAAAACATCCGAGGGGATTAGCTTTCATTGCAGGACACATTGATTTAGAAGATAACGGACCCACACATGCGTTAGTAAGAGAAGTTAAAGAAGAAAGCGGACTGACAGTATTAGAGTCTGCATTGATATTGAATAAAGTTTTTCTTAATACATGTAGTCGCCTAAGACCCTCTGATAATTTAACTTATGATGGTCATGAGTGGTTTGTTTATGACGTGACTCTGTATAAAGGCAGGGCAAAATTAATGGAACCCACAAAACATAAATTTGTTAAATGGATGTCAGCGGAAGAAATTCATGACTATATATTAAGAGAAGATTGCGATCCCGCTTGGTTTCAAATGATTTTACCAATGATCGCCCTCATGAAATGAGGGCTGTTTTTTAATTTTCAGTTTTCAATTTTCAATAAACTAATTTTCATTGATTATTTGTAAATTGAAAATTTTTCTTTTATTCTTAATTTAATGAAAAGTGTAGTTTTTTGTTCCAGTCAAAGATTTAGGAAAGAATTAAAAAAGTTTATTGATGATTTAAAAAAAGTATCTAATAAGAAGAAACAACACTTAGTTATTTTAGAACCCAACTTTGGTGAGTTAGAGGATGGCTTTGACAAACATGCGCACGAAAAAGACCGTTTGCAAGACCCTAACTATCGAGCAGTGATTGCCGGCAAAGTTTACGACCACTTGTTCCGTAAAGTGCGAGTAGCGGATGTTTGTTTTATTTTTAATAAAGACGGCTACTTAGGAGTAAACACTACCGGGGAACTTTTTGCCGCCGCTATGGCAGGAAAAATTTGTTACTCTTTGGACAAAAGAACGCTTATGGGGCATTACCCTCATGATTTATACGAAGAACCGTCTGCTCATAAATTAATTCATGAAGTTGTTGCAACACCTGAAGATTTATTTAAACGGTTATTGTAAATAAAAAGACCCTGAATCAGGATCTTAATTAATAACCTTTCTTAAAATATCAACTATTTCTTTTAACACTCTAGTTTTACAATTGAGCGCTGGCAATAATCTAATACCATGTGGCTCTGCTGGTAAAACCAATAAACCATTCTTCTTACACCTTTCCATAATTCTATCCCTTCTGAAAGAATCAAAAACATCAATTGCTAACATAAAACCCAAACCATCAACTTTACAGTTACGAATGCTTTCTAATTCTTGCCTAAAAAGATGGCTTCTCTCTCCGACTCTTTTTAAGAAAGCTTCATTAATTTTCCTTAATACAACTGCACCAGTCATACAAGCCACGGGATGACCGCCAAAAGTGCTTCCATGAGACCCGGGAGGCCAAGTCATAATTTCCTTTCTCGCAATAACAGCCCCTAGAGGAAAACCGCCACCAAGCGCTTTAGCCGAACAAATAATATCGGGAACAACTGCTGAATGCTCAAATGCCCAGAATTTTCCTGTGCGTCCAATTCCACTCTGAACTTCATCAACAACCATTAAAGCGCCGTTCTCATTACAAAAATCTCTGATAGCTTTCATAAATTCTTTACTTGCAACTTTACAACCGCCAACGCCCTGTACCGGCTCTACGAAAACGGCTGCAATATTTAACCATTGCCCTCTTATTTCATCCACATCATTATACGGTAATATCTTTACTCCAGATAAAAGGGGCTCAAATCCTTCTCTTAATTTAGGAAATGCCGAGCCCAAACTCATTGCGCCAAAAGTTCTGCCGTGAAAACCGCCTCGAAATGCAATAAATCCTGATCGCTTTGTATGATATCTAGCTAATTTCATCGCCCCCTCAACCGATTCGGCCCCACTATTTGCAAAGAATAACCCCCAATCATATCCCCCGGGCATTTTTTTAATTAGCTCTCTGGCTAAAACATTTTGAGGCGTATGATCAAAATTACAGCCGCAAGTGTGAATTAAATTTTCTATTTGATCAATAGCTGCTTTCTGAATCTCGGAAAAACAATGTCCAAAAGCTAAAACGCCCCATCCGCTTGTAGCGTCAATATAAGTATTACCATGAGTATCTCTAACCAAGGAATCATAACCCCATTCTAATCTGGTTCCGGGATAATATGACTTGTAATGCGGAGAAAAATGTTCGGATAAGCTCATATAGCAAGCTCCTTTTTAAGGTTCTACTTGAAAAAATAGCATATATTGTTGAGTTATTGGAAGATTCTTGTTTTAATTGAATATACAGCATGAACGACTTAACAATTGGCTTAGAAATTCACGCCGAGCTTAAAACCAAAACAAAAATGTTTTGTGACTGCCTTAATGACCCCGACGAACATCATCCCAATATTAATATCTGCCCTATTTGCGTTGGTCATCCCGGAACATTACCCACCTTAAATAAAAAAGCCATAGAAAGCGTAATAAAAACTGGTTTGGCTTTAGAAGGGAAAATTATTCCGAACGGTAAAACAAAATTTGACCGTAAAAATTATTTTTATCCCGATCTTCCCAAGGGTTATCAAATTTCACAATATGACGAACCGTTGGTAGAGGGAGGAAAATTGCTTAATGTTCGCATAAGAAGAATACATTTAGAAGAAGACACTGGCACTTTAATTCATGTTAAAGGAGCAAGTCTTGTTGACTATAATCGTTCCGGCGTTCCCTTAATGGAATTAGTTACGGAGCCTGACATAACCAGCGCCCAACAAGCAGTGGAATTTGCTAAACAATTACAACTTATTCTCCGATATCTAGAAGTATCGGACGCTGATATGGAAAAGGGACAAATGAGATTGGAAGCCAATATTTCGATTGCGATGGGCACTAAAGTAGAAGTTAAAAATATTAATTCTTTTAAATCCTTAGAGGGAGCTATTAATTATGAATATAAAAGGCAGAAAGATTTATTAGTAAAAAATAAAAAAATTTCTCAAGAAACCAGAGGATGGAATGAAAACAAACAAGTTACAGTATCACAGCGAAGCAAAGAAGAGGCACATGATTACCGTTATTTTTCTGAACCAGATTTACCTCCATTAACAGTTAATGCTTTTGACCTAAAAGAAATAAAATTAGGAGTACCAGAATTACCTCTGCCTAAAAAAATCAGATTTAGCGAAGAATATAAATTATCTGCCGAACAAGCCGATGTTTTAATACAAGACCGATTTTCTTCAAAATATTTTGAAGAAGCGGTTTCTGAATTAGAAAATAGAAATCAAATTTTATCGCTTTATAATTATTTAACATCTGATTTGTGGGGTTTGATGAAAAAAGACGAGGTTTTAATCAATGATATAAAAATTTCCCCGGTCAATTTAGCCCATTTAATTGACTTATTATCCTCTAATAAAATTTCTAGCCGTATCGCTAAGGACTTATTGCTAGAAATGTTTAAAACCGGACTAGATCCTCATGAAATTATAAAAGAGAAAGAATGGCAACAAGTTTCAGACCCCGGTCATTTGAAAAAGCTAGCTGAAAAAATTATCAAAGAAAACCCTAATGCGATATTGGACTATCGCAGTGGTAAAAAAAATTCACTTCAATTCTTAATTGGCAAAGCAATGTCAGAATTAAAAGGCAAGGGGAATCCACAAATAATAAAAGAAGCGCTTGAAGAGCTTTTAAAATGAGAAAAATCGTGTATCGTTAGAATTAAGTAGAACTTTTCCAATCAGAAATAAGGGAGATAAGCGATGCGAGTCGTTCAACCTATTGATATAAATTTTGCTCATCTGTATCCACCGTGGCAATTAAGAAGCAAAAGAGCTCTGCAGTATAAGATTAATCCATTTGATAATAGTATGGAAATCGCGGAAGTGAGACCATCTATGGTTTCTCGAAAAACTTTACTGGGATGGACATACCAACTCAGCGCTGTAATTAAAGGCGATGAAACGGCCCTAAAAGACGTGAATCTTTCTATTCTTTGCTTGTTTCAATACGGGCCGATAGTAATTCTTGAAAAAACACTATATGACGTTGGTCCAGAACATGAGCGTGTTTTAATAAGGGGTAGAAATAATTGGTGGCAATTAGATGAAAATGAAGAAATAAAAGAATTTAATTTTGTTAAAAGTACAGATGATAAAAGTGTTTATGCAATTCAGTTTGTTGTTATAGACAAGCATACAAACAAACCAAAATATATTCATACAACTACCAAACAATCACTGTCGGAGGAGTTTTAGTTATGAAGCCCAAAAACGGCGCCAAGGAAATAGATGTAACCGGATGGGAATTATACGCAACAACCTATTTTTATTTTCAGAATCGTTGGGTAACAAGTAAGAAGAAAGAAACGAAAAAAAATAAAAGCCCGATCTTGACGGTAAGAAGCTATCGTCAAAATTTTAATAACGAAAGAATTAATGCGCGCCTTGTAAGCATGTTTGATTATAATGAAACGCATATACAAATGTGGTGGGAAAATGGCAATGAAAAGAAAATGAATACTATTATAAAAATAGATGGCCAGTGGCATAAATTAGAAAAAGGAGAAAAATGGATAGTAAGACGACTAAGAAAAAACGAAGAGTTTGTCGGAGTGGTTCTTCATGTGTTTGATAAAAAATACCCCCATATCATTCTTAGAGAAATAAAAATAATGGCTTAATGCCCCATCGCTAAAAAGACGGTGGGGTTACTTTTTTTAGAGTATCTTCTAAAAATTCTTTTAAAGGAAAAATTCCCTTATCTTCTCCCAACTCTCTCAAACTAATCGTTTCATCTTTAACTTCTTTATCACCGACAACAACGGTTAGAGGAATTTTCTGTATATCTGTTTCTCTTATTTTTTTACCAACAGTCAAATTTTGTTCATCTAAACTAACCCTTATTCCAATATTTTCTAATTCTTTTTTGATTTTTTGGGCATATTCTAAATGTTTCTCTCCAACATTAATTACAGAGACCTGAATAGGTGATAACCAAACAGGCAAGTTACCGTCAAGATGCTCTAATAACATTCCAATAAATCTCTCAAAAGAACCGAAAATGGCGCGATGGATTACCCACGGCATCTTTTTCTGCCCATTTTCATCTATATAATTAACATCAAATTGTTTGGGTAACATAACTAAATCCAGCTGAGCGGTACCCATTTGCCAATCACGGCCTTGAGAGTCCTTTAAATGAACTTCAATTTTGGGACCATAAAAAGCGCCCTCACCTTCTTTTATCTCATATTTAGTTTTGCTTTTATCTAAAGCACCTTTTAATGCTAATTCGGCTTTGTCCCAGTCCTCTTTATCACCCAGAAACTTTTCTGGTCTTGTGGCTAAAACATAACGGGGCTTCATCTTAAAAATAAGATAAAACTTTTCAAAAATATCAATAATGTTTTTTACTTCCTCCTCCACTTGATCTGGTCGACAATAAATATGTGCATCGTCCATTGTAATTTGCCTCACGCGAAACATACCGCCGAGAGTGCCAGACAATTCATTACGATGCAATCTTCCAATTTCAGCTAATCTTAACGGCAACTCACGATAGCTTCTGGTTTTTGCATTAAAAATATAAGTGGATTCCGGACAATTCATGGGTTTGATAACTAATTCTTCTTTTTCATCAACGGGATTTTTAAAATAAAACATATTATCACGATAGTGATCCCAGTGTCCGGATTTTTTAAAAACTTCCGCTTTTACCATTATCGGAGTAGAAATCTCTTGATAGCCATTTTTGTCATTGATCTGTCTTCCTAACTTTTCCAACTCACGAAAAATAGTCATTCCTTTGGGATGCCAAAAAGGAGCGCCGGGAGCAATGTCATGAAAAGAAAATAAATCCATCAACTGCCCTAATTCACGATGGTCTCTGTGTTGCATAATAAATTAAGAATAAAAGAAAAATTTTCAATTTACAAATTATCAATTTTCAATCAATGAAAATTGATTGTAAATTGGAAATTGATAATTGAAAATTAAGTCAATTCCTTCGCATTATTACAAATCAACTTTGGTTCTCCGTCTCGCCAAGACATTCTTCCTAAAATACCAACCACGGCATTTGCTCTCCAAATATTTGCTGTTTTAGTAAAAGTTTCCGGAAAAACTATTACTTCCATATTGTGAGTAAAGTCCTCCACTTTAGCAAAAAGCATGGGCTTGCCAGTTTTAGTGATTATTTTTTGAGCCCTAGTTACTAATCCCACAATAACAATGTCTTGAAGTTCTGACTTAATCATCATCGCGTCTTTTAATGACAGAGCTTTTATGTCTTTTATTTTCTGACGATAAGAATTTAAAGGATGATCGGAAATATATAATCCCAATAATTCCTTTTCCCATATTAATTTTTCCGTAAGAGGAACTGCTGATGCTGGTTTTAATTTTAAGTCGGTATTAGAAAAATCGTGAATAAATAAACCTATTTGATTATTAAGGCGCTGTTTTTTTATATTATTATTAAACTTTAATAAATCTTCTACATTAGCCAATAGAAGACCTCTTTCCACGCCAAACAAATCTAAAGCGCCGCACTTAATCAAGCTTTCTAAAGATTTTTTATTAAGATCCTTGTGTTGAATTCTAAAAAGAAAATCTGACAAGCCCTTAAATGGCCCGCCGTTTTGTCTTTCTGCAATAATGGCCTCAACAATATTTTGACCAACATTTTTAATAGCTAACAAGCCAAATTGGATTGATTTATCGCCGGGAGTGAAATTAGACCAACTTTTATTTATATCAGGTGGCAGAATTTTAATTTCCATTTTTGCGCATTCTCCAGCTAAAAAAGTAGCCCTATCCACATCACCTGCATCTGCATTAAAAAGTCCTGTCATAAATTCAATAGGATAGTGCGCTTTTAGGTAAGCTGTTTGATAACCAATATAGGCATAGCAAACTGCGTGACTTTTATTAAAACCATATTTAGCAAAAGGAGGAAACATCTCCCAAATAGCTCTGGCAATTGTCGGATTAATGCCATTGCTTATCATTCCGTTTATAAGCTTGCTCTCTTGTTTGTTTAATAATTCTTTAATTTTTTTACCTATTGCTTTGCGCAAAGTATCGGCTTCTGCCAAAGTAAAGCCGGCTAAATCACGGGCAATTTGCATCATTTGTTCTTGATAAATACCCACGCCATAAGTATTTTTCATAATCGGCTCTAATTTGGGGTGTAAATAAGTTATTTTTTCTTGGCCATTTTTTCTTTTAATAAAAGAGGGGATAAGTTCCATTGGTCCAGGACGATAAGCTGCCACCAGCGCGACTAAATCTTCCAGTTCTGTCGGTTTTAAAGATTTCATATAACGGCGCATACCAGAACTTTCAAATTGAAAAACACCGGTCGTATCTCCATCTCGCAACATTTCAAAAGTTTTTTTATCGTTTATAGGCAGACGATTAATATCCACCTCATCTCTACCGCTTTCTTTAATCAAACGAGTAACTTCCTCTAAAATCGTTAAGTTTTTTAGTCCTAAAAGATCCATCTTCAATAATCCCAAATCTTCTACACTATGCATTTCAAATTGCGTAATAATGGTATTCGGATCTTGCGGAGCATATTGCAAAGGCAAATATTCGGTAAGGGGCTCTTTACTAAGCACAGTGCCACAAGCATGAACAGAGGCGTGCCTAGCTACGCCCTCTAAGTGTTTAGCGCCATCAATAACTTCTTTTACTAATTGATCGCTTTTATACATTTCTGCCAATTCGGGAACATTACTTAAGGCATCCTCTAAATCTTGATTAAACGGAATCATTTTAGAAATTTTGTCGCAAAGAGAATAAGGAACTCCCAACACTCGCCCCACATCGCGAATAGCGGCTCTTGCCGCCATGGTTCCAAAAGTAATAATATGAGCAACATTGTCACGGCCGTATTTTTCATTTAAATAGCCCATTACTTCGTTGCGCCTCAAATCAGCTAAATCAACATCAATGTCAGGCATTTGAATGCGATCGGGGTTTAAAAATCTTTCAAAAAGCAAATTAAATTTTAACGGATCAACATCAGTTATTCCCGCAATGTAAGAAACAATACTGCCAGCAGCCGAACCTCTGCCCGGCCCTACAATAATTTTTCTCTCTTTCGCCCAATTAATAAAATCTTGAACGATAAGAAAATAAGCGGCATAACCAGTCTTTTCTATAACACCTAATTCATATTCAATTCTTTCTTTTATTTCTGGGGTAATATTTTCATAACGTTTAGGTAGTCTTTCTGCTACTATTTTTCTTAAAAAAGAATTGGGGGTTTCTTCTTCCGGCAAAGGAAAGGAGGGGAGAATAGGCTTTCCTAAAGTAAATTCCACATTGCACTGTTCGGATATTTTAACTGTATTTTCCACCGCCTCTGGCACATCGCTAAATCTTTCCATCATTTCTTGAGGAGAAGTCATAGAAAAATCATCCATTTTTAAAGTTAAACGATTGGTGTCCGTAATTTTATTGCCAGTGCCAATTGCCATTAAAATATCATGATAATGAGCGTCTTCTTTCTTCAAGTAATGAATGTCTTGAGTGGCAACCAGCGGTATGTTTAATTTTTTACTTAATGAAATTAAAACAGCGCGAACTTTTTCGTGATTTTGCGGAGACCAATTGGGGTGATGGCCAATTTCTAAAAAATAATTACCTACTCCGAAAATATCTTGATATTCTAGGGCTATTCTTTCTGCCTGTCCTGAGCTTGCCGAAGGGCCTGTTACAATTGTTTTAATTAGTTCGCCGGAAAAACAGCCAGATAAAGCAATAAGCCCCTCATGATGTTGTCTTAATAATTGTTTATCAATGCGAGCTTTATAATAAAAGCCCTGTAAATTAGCTTTGGTAATTAATTTTATTAAATTCTTCCAACCAATAGTATTTTTGCAAAGAAGCGTTAAGTGAAAATATTTATCATCTACACCATACACCTTATCTGTATGAGATCGTGGCGCTAAATAGGCCTCAACTCCCAAAATAGGTTTGATGCCAGCGCTTTTGGCGGCCTTATAAAATTCTATGGCTCCATAAAGATTTCCATGATCAGTTAACGCTAAAGAATCCATACCCAATTCTTTGGCTCTATGAACTAGTTCCGGAATTTTTGCTAAACCATCGAGCAAAGAATAGTGGCTATGGGTGTGAAGATGGACAAATTTAGACATTATTTTAATTAAGTATAACTAGAAAAAAAAATAATTAAAAATTTTTTATCTTACATACAACCCACCACCCGCTCTTCCTCTCCTCGACCTGTTACGGCTCGTATAAATTACGACTCGCTTGTCGTGTGCTATATAGCAAAAAAGTGAACTCAACCCGTCCGCCTTCGGCGGACTTGGGATTCTATCAGCACTTTTTTGCTTATAGCCTAACTCCAAGCTTCGTAATTTATTCCTGCCTGCCGGCAGGCAGGATTCGCCTCCACGGCCTCGTCGAGAAAAAGCGGGTGGTGGCTTATATATCTAATGAGGGGGTGGCTGGTGTTTGTTGAGAAAGGCGTCTCGGAGGCTGAATTAGCATGGTTCTAAAAAGATTGTTAAAATTTACTTCTTAACAATCTTTTTAGATAATTCAGCCGAGAGTCGAGTGGTGATTTTCTCGCTGGAGAAAATCAACCACGTACTTTCGAGACAAACACCAGACAGGACCCCCCCCATTTACAAATATTTAAAAAGTGATATAATGAGGGGCAGTTTTTTGTCATTCCAACAAGGAGAGCGAGTGATGTTTGCGGTACCCCTCTGTCTTGTGGCTTTGGCATCTGTATGTATTATTTTTGCGATGATTCTCGTATACCAAAAAAAAGAGGATTCGTGGTTATTCATTTTTTTTGCGTTTTTATTAATTGTCACTGCTTCTAATCTATACAGAGAAACAGTAAATTCACAGCAAAGGCTGCAAGAACAACAAAGTGTTTTGGAATAAATTTGCCCGCAATAAGGCCCGCTCTCATGCGGGCCTTATTTTTTTACAAGAACGACTATTTTAATCCTAATTTTTGCGTAACTTGAAATAAGTTTTTGTAAACACTATTATAAAAATAATGGATAATAAAGATTATAAGGAGTTAATAGATTTTATAATGGGGCAATTTACTAAAGTTCACATTAAACTTGATCATCTTTCAGAAAATAAAGCTGATAAATCGGATGTTCGTGAATTGATTAGTTCTGTAGATGTCTATGCGCACAAAGCCGATACTTATTTTATGGAAATGGCGGCTTTAGGAAGTAAGCTCGATAGACATGAACGTTGGATTAGTATAATTGCAGAAAAATTAGGATTAAAGTTGCCTAGTTAACAAAAAAAGCCTTTCCGCAAAAAAATGTAAAGTCTTTTGACAATTTCAATAATTATTGTTAATATTGGTTTAATACAAAGACTATGGGAGGAGTACCAGTAAAACATCATAGTAAAGGCAAGGTGGGACGTCGCCGCTCTCATTTAGCTTTAAAGAAAATCAATCTGCTTGTCTGCTCAAACTGCAAAGGACCAGTCCTGTCACATCGTTCATGCAAACAATGCGGAAAATATAAATAGTATCATTAATTGAAAATTAGAAATTGATAATTGAAAATTTATAAACCATGGCAACTCGGCACCTTGCAAGATCTATAGTTCTCCAATCGCTTTACGAATGGGACTTTTGGGATAAAAAGATTGATTTAAAATCTACGGTAGAGCGTAACCTTAATGAATTTGCTCCCGGTTTAGATGAGCCGGATTTTGTTTGGAAATTGCTTAATGGAATAGTAGAAAATATGGAAACTCTAGACAATATTATTCGAAAGGCGGCTCCTGATTGGCCCTTGGAAAGAGTGGCTATAATTGATAGAAACGCTCTAAGAATTGGGCTTTATGAATTAATTCATGCCAATCCCGAAGAAGTGCCACCGAAAGTTGCTATTAATGAAGCTATAGAAATTGCTAAAAACTATGGCGGTCCTAATTCTGGAAAATTTATTAACGGAGTATTGGGAACTGTTTATAAAGAAATAGAGGTCAGTAAAGAAAAAACTAGTTAAAGTGTTTATATCTAATCTAGAAACAATAATTGAATATAATTTTAAAGATCAATCTTTTTTAAAAGAGGCCTTGACGCATCGCTCTTATTTGAATGAAAATCCTGATTGGAAATTTCCTCATAATGAAAGATTAGAATTTCTAGGAGATGCTGTCCTAGAGTTAACTGTTACGGAAGAATTATTTAATCGTTTTCCCAATGACGACGAAGGTAAGCTGACTACTTTAAGGGCAGCTTTAGTCAATTATCAAATGCTTGCCCAGATAGGAAAAGAAATAGCGCTCGATAAAGAGGTTTTATTATCAAAAGGCGAAGCACGGGACATGGGGAGGGCTCGAGATGTTATTATTGCCAACGCAATGGAATCCCTCATCGGCGCAATTTATTTAGATTCAGATTATTCTCAAATTAAAAATTTTGTTAATAAATTTATTCTAAGTAAAGTTGAAGAGGTTTTGCGCAACGGTTCTTATAAAGATGCTAAAAGTCTCTTGCAAGAAAAAATGCAAAGCGAGAAAAAAATTACGCCAATTTATAAAAACTTAGGAGAAAGCGGTCCAGAACATCAAAAATTATTTAAAGTGGGAGTTTATTCGGAAGATGAATTTTTAGCTTCAGGGGAAGGTTATTCTAAACAAGAAGCGGAAGTGGAAGCCGCAAAAAAAGCATTAAAGAAAATATGAAAATACCACGAGCTTGCGCTCGTGGTATTTTCTGCCTTCCTCTAATTTGCCTACGGGCAAATTAGTCTGGCTTCGCCGAGCTGGGCTCGGCTTCGCCAAAAAAACTTCATCCATGGGCAATAAGCCCATGGCGTTAAGTTTTGAAGTCATAATCCCTAATATATAAACCCATCCCACACATCTTCAACGAACCTAAGTGAAAGTAACGGGTGGGGAGTAAGTAAATAAGTTATCCACATGAATACTTTAATGCATTTAAGTATAATTAAGTTGAATTATGAATAATATGTTTTTAGTAATTATTGTTGCCGTTGTATTTGTTTTTACAATAAATTATTTTGCTTTTGCTGTTTTTCAGCAACCAACACTTCCTCCGCCAGATGGCAATGTTCCAGCGCCAGTTAATGTTGGCCCCGGCTATCAAGTCAAAAGCGGAGATTTGGCAGTCAATAATTTCATAGCTAACGCTATTTCTTTAGGGGGCATTACTCGATTAAGTTGGCCAACCGGCACTGGAGCCGCTTGTACTTGGGAAGGAGTCAGATGTTCTTGTAGAGATGATTCAAGCACTTTTGCTGACTTGGCATTGATTGTTGGATTGACTTGCAATAGCGGACGAGTAACTAATTTTGAAATTATAGATATGCAAATTTCATCTAGCTCCAAAAATTGTTCCTCTAACCCACCACCAGGCTGTACTGCGGGGCTTTACACTTTTGAATGAAGATACCATGCGTGGTATCTTCTTGACTTTATTGCTGAAAATGGAATATCATGAATAAAAATTATGTTAGTTTTAAAACTCCAAAGAATTGGCAAGAAGCATCAAGCCCATTTTCGTTTAGTGGTTGGAGAAAAACGCACTAAATTAAATGGCAAACAATTAGAATATCTGGGATGGTATAATCCGAGAACAGATAAAATGGAATTTAAAAAGGAGAGGGTTTTGCATTGGTTAAAAAATGGCGCCCAAAAAACAGATACAGTTCATAATCTTCTTATTACGGCAAATATCATAGAAGACAAAAAACGACCGGTACACGGCCAGCCGAAGAAGGTTGAAGCGGTAGCGACAAAGACTTGACTTCTTTAAAATTATTAATATAATAGTATAGAAAGTCGGAAAAGGTCGTTAGCAAGTAAAAAGTTGTTTTATTGCGATGAATACAAATACTGATAAGGAATTTTTAGATTTTTTGGTTAAGTCTATTGTTGATCACCCGGAAGAAGTGAAAGTTGATCGAGCAATAGATGAGAGGGGGGTTTTGCTTTCATTGTCAGTGAGCCCGAAAGATATGGGTCAAGTGATTGGCCGACAGGGTTCTACTGCAAGGTCCATCCGTTCTCTTTTGAGAATTGTTGGAATAAAGCATAACGCTCACGTTAATCTAAAAATTAACGAACCGGAGGGTTCTACTCATAGCTCTGAATCGAATCGTAGCTCTGAATCAAGCTTTTAACTAGTACATAAAAAACTGAAACAAAAACGCCACAAAGATTTTTTGTGGCGTTTTTGTTTACCCATCACACACAACCACCCCCCCACAAATTAAAACTTATGAAAAAATTTAATATCATAACTATATTTCCTAATATATTCAATTCTTATTTCAATGAATCTATTCTTAAGCGCGCCCAAGAAAAGAAGCTAATTAAAATTGACATTCATAATTTAAGAGATTTTACCGAAGATAAACACAAAAAAGTTGACGATTCTCCTTATGGGGGCGGTCCGGGAATGGTATTAAAAGTTGATCCTGTTTATAAAGCGGTGCAAAGTATAAAATCTAAAAACAAAAATAGTAAAACCAGAGTAATCTTATTTTCAACTCGCGGAAAAATATTTAATCAAAAAACTGCCCAAAGATTATCTAAATATGATCAATTAATTCTAATTTGCGGACGCTATGAAGGAGTTGATGAAAGAGTTGCTAAATATATAGCCGATGAAGAAATATCTATAGGCGATTTTGTTTTATTTGGTGGAGAAATACCGGCAATGATAATTGTTGATGCGGTATCTCGTTTTATTCCAAATGTACTAGGCAAAAAGGAATCATTAGAAATAATTAAGGGTTCGTATCCCGTTTATACTAGACCTGAAATATTCAATAATTGGAAGGTGCCAAAAACCTTGTTTTCGGGTAATCACGATAAGATTGATAAATGGAGAAAAAAGTTTAGCATAGACAAAACAAATTAAGAGAGGAAAAATTATTAATAGACTTAGAGAGGGGACGTGCAGGATTGACATTTGAGCTTTATTTTTTTACAATGGCATTATTCCGTAGACAGCGGGTGATAAGCTATTGAGTTTACCGAAGCAATCCCGCCGAGGACGATTTTTGTCTACGGCCTAAAAAGGTCGTTTTTTTCTTTCTTAAAAGAAAGAACCCTTCCGAATCCGCCAACTGGCGGAGAAGGAGGGTAAAACACTAACATGCTCACAAAACAACAAAAAATCAAACAAGTTGAGGAGGGCATAAACGAAATTAAAAATAGTAAAACTATTTTATTTGCCGACTTTACTGGTATTTCAACTTCGGAATTAAGAAATTTACGCTTGATACTGAAAGAAGTTGGCGGGAAATTCAAAGTAATTAAAAAAAGATTGCTTAAAATTGCCTTGCAAAAATCGGGAGCGAATTCCGATCCAACTCAATTCAAAAGCCAAGTCGGTACCATCTTGTTGTCTAAAGAAATATTTTCTGCAGCTGGTAGTTTATATAAATTCGTCAAAGAGTTAGCCAAAGCAAAAAAAGATCTAAAAATATTAGGCGGTTTTGATCTTTTGGAAAATAAAAACATAACCTCCGAAGAATTCATTAAAATAGCCAAATTACCAAATAAAGAAATATTATTAGCGCAAATAGCAATTATGCTTACTATGCCTATTAAAAAAGTAATGATTGCGTTAAACGAGCTCGGAAGAGCGGGAAAAATCTAATGAATATGGCCTGCCTTCGCCAAAAGGCTTCGGCAAGGCTCATATTTTTTAGATAAATTAATAAATTAATTTATAAAAAATATGGAAAAATTTCAAGATTTATTATCTAAAATAGAACAGATGAACGCCTTAGAATTATCTGAATTAGTAAAAGCCATGGAAGAGAAATTTAATATTTCTGCTTCTGTACCGGTAGCCGTGGCTGGAGGAGCTGGTGGCGGTGAAACGGCGACTGAAGAAAAAACTGCGTGGGCTGTCTTACTAAAAGAAAGCGGAACGCAAAAAATACAAGTTATTAAAGCTGTTAAAGAAGCTACTGGTCTTGGATTACAAGAATCTAAAGCCATCGTTGACGGAGCGCCAAAAGTAGTCAAAGAAGGCTTGAAGAAAGAAGAGGCAGAAGAATTAAAGAAAAAATTAGAGACAGCTGGAGCCGTGGTAGAATTGCAGTAGATAACCATCTCTTAAAAAAATCCCGCCTATTGGCGGGAGAGCGCGCATAGCTCAGTGGCAGAGCGTTCCGTTCACATCGGAAAGGTCCCAAGTTCGATCCTTGGTACGCGCACACAAAACATGGTTCCCGCCCTGATTTATCAGGGCGAGGCTCGCCCGCCTCTTAAAGAGGCGAGGCGGCGATCCCAACTGCGCCCACATAATCTACAGCTAATTCTTAAAGTTATCTCTATCACTTCTCACCTCCTCCGCCAGCTGGCGGATTTAGAAGATCCTTGCGAA
>CAZATK010000004.1:0-9302 GCA_964488085.1 uncultured Candidatus Saccharibacteria bacterium | reverse complement strand
CTCTATCACTTCTCACCTCCTCCGCCAGCTGGCGGATTTAGAAGATCCTTGCGAAACTCAAACCCCCATTTTACGAATCCGCAACGTTCATAAATCCTATGCACATTCTCTTTCTCATTCTCCTCATCAGCAAATCTACTGGTTTGAATTATTTTATAACAACCTTGAGCTTGGGCTTCTCTGATCATCTCTTCTTCTAATTGAGTAGCAAGGCCTCTCTTACGATAATTAGGATCAACAAAAACATCTTCAATATAAGCATAAGGTTCAGCATGAAGATCGTTCCTTATAAAATATAATCTGGCCCGAGCTATTTCTTTGCCATTATCGTTAATAGAAAATCTAATTCCTTGTACAGTAATTTTATCTTTTTGAATTTCCATATTTCCTCCTTAATATAAAATAACTGAATAATTTATACCACATTACGCTAGTTATCCACAAGTTTAACCATTGACCAAAAAGGCAGTTAAACTATGATGAAAGTAGTGGTTGGTGGGGAATTGTGGAAAACTATGGGGAAAACTAGCTACTCTGGGGATAACTTATGTTTATTGGAGAATATCAACATAATATAGACGAAAAGGGGAGAATGGCAGTGCCGGTTAAATTTCGTCCACAAATTGGTAAGGGGGCGATAGTAACTCGCGGTTTAGATCACTGCTTGTTTATATTCACAGGAAACGAGTGGCAAGAACTGGCAAAAAAATTAGTAGCTCTGCCATTAGCGCAATCCAACTCAAGAGCATTTGCCCGTTTGATGTTGGCAGGCGCAATGGAAGTTGAATTAGATAATCAGGGAAGAATTCTTTTGCCTGATTATTTAAGGCAATATGCCGGCTTAAAAAAACAAACAGTGGTCGCTGGAGTTTATAACCGCATAGAAATTTGGGATGAAAACACTTGGCAACAATACAAAGCCAAAACCGAATCCAATTCTGATGAAATTGCGGAAAAGTTATCGGAGTTGGGAATATAAATAAAATGACACAACATACACCGGTCCTCCTAAACGAAGTAATGGCTTTATTAGAACCGAAATCAGGAGAAACTTTTATTGATTGCACTTTTGGTGGAGGAGGACATTCAAAAAAAATATTGGAGAAAATCGGAAAAGACGGGAAGTTATTGGCCATCGATTGGAATTTAGAAGCGATAAATTTGTGCAAATTATACGCCAAAGAATTTCGTCATGTTGAATGTCTTAACGCAAATTTTGCGGACCTGTTGCATATCACTAAAAAAATTAATTTTCCAAAAGCTGATGGGTTACTGATTGATTTGGGAATTTCATCTGATGAATTAGAAAGCTCTGGAAGGGGATTTAGTTTTCAAAAAAATGAGCCGCTTTTTATGACTTTTAGTAATGAGCAAAAACCGGTCAGAACAATTCTAAAAGAATTAAAATTAAAGGAGCTTGAAAAAGTTATTAGAGATTTTGGAGAAGAAAGATACGCCGGAAGAATTGCCGTAACTATTAAAGAAACATTAAAAAAACATCCGATAGAAACTACTCTGGACTTGGTCTCAGTAATTGTTAAAGCCACCCCATCTCATTATCATCATCAACGAATCCACCCCGCCACCAGAACTTTTATGGCATTAAGAATTTATGCTAATAAAGAATTGGAAAATCTAGAGAAAATTTTAACTGAATTAAAACATATCATGAACGCCGAAGGCAGGGTGGCAGTCATATCCTTTCATTCATTGGAAGATCGCTTGGTGAAAAATTATTTTAGAAATTTGCGTAAAGAAAACTGCGCAGAATTATTAACAAAAAAGCCAATAACACCGTCTTTAGAAGAAATGCAACAAAATCCCAGAGCGAGATCAGCAAAGTTAAGAGCTATAAAAATCAATGACAATTGCTAAACCGAAAAATAAAAAAATAAGGAAATTGATTATAATCGCTAGTTTTACGCTGATAATTTTTACCTTAAGCAACGTTTTTGTTTATAATAAAATAGTAAATCTACAACATCTTATAGCCGTTCAAACAAAAGATCTAGAAAATTTTAAATTGGCAGATGCTGATCTTAAAAACAAACTTTATCAAATTTTAGATTTAAAAAATTTGGGAGAGCTAGCAAAAGATTTGGGGATGATTAAAATAAATAATCCAGAGTTTTTGGAAATCAATGAATCGGTTTCATTTTACAATATTAATAACTAGTGTTTTAGGCGCTTATTTCTTTTTAATTTTAAATATTTATAATTTACAGATTCAGAACGGACAGTATTATTCCGAAAAAGCACAATTACAATACCGTCTTTCTGGATTCCTAGAACCCCATCGAGGTCTTATTTATTTTTCTGATAAAAATAATAATCGTATCCCTGCGGTAATTAATAAATCTCACCAAACTATTTTTGCAGTTCCCAAAGAAATTGAGGATATTGATAAAACAATAGAAAATTTAGGTCCAATTTTGGGCATTGACCAAGAAGAATTAAGAAATAAAATAACTCAAAATAATTTATATGAACCGTTATTAAGAAAAGCCGATTTAGAACAAATATCTAAAATTAACGAATCCCCAATAAAAGGAATTTATATTGACGACCAAGAATGGCGTTACTATCCTTTTGGCGAACTTGCATCTCAAGTGCTAGGTTTTCTCGGCTATAATGATCAAAGTAATTTGGCTAGCGGACAATATGGAATAGAAAAAAGATTTAATGACTTATTGGGCGGTAAACCAGGCAGAATCGAAAACGGAAAAACAACAAAGCCCGTTAGGGGCAGTGATATTGTATTAACAATAGATCGTAATATTCAAACAGAAATTGAAAGCAAGCTAAAAGAATTAATAGAAAAACACGGCGCTGTTAGCGGCACTATAATAGTACAAGAACCCCAAACAGGAAAAATTATTGGTCTGGCCAATTATCCGACCTTTGATCTGAATAATTACTCAAAATACGATATTGCGACTTTTATAAATCCGGCAGTCCAATCTGTTTATGAACCCGGGTCTGTATTTAAAGTAATAACTATGTCTGCGGGATTAGATAGTAAAAAAATAACTCCAAACACCACATACTATGACTCCGGATCAATAAGTTTTTCAGATGGAAAGAAAGTTAAAAATTGGGATTTAAAAGCTCATGGTCAAATAAATATGAGTGAAGTTATAGAGCAATCTATCAATACCGGCAGCGCTTTTGTTGAAAGCCAAATAGGACATAAGGCCTTTTATAATTATCTTGATAAATTTGGTTTTAACGACTCAACTCAAATTGAACTCCCGGGAGAAATTAGCGGTAATATAAAAAATATCAAAACTAAAAACGCCAATATTGATTTTGCAACCGCGTCTTTTGGTCAGGGCATATCGGTAACGCCAATGCAATTAATCACCGCAGTGTCAACCATAGCTAATGGAGGAAAATTGATGAGACCATATATAACCGATAATCAACAACCCCAAGAAATCAGACAAGTTATATCTTCAGATGCAACCAAAGAAATGATAAAAATGATGGTATCAGCGGTTAATAAAGCGAAAGTAGCCCAAATACCGGAATATAATGTTGCCGGTAAAACAGGCACAGCTCAAGTTCCCGATTTTAAACACGGTGGATACACAGCAGATGTTATTAATAGTTATATCGGTTTTGCCCCAGCCTTTAATCCAAAATTTATTCTCTTAATAAAATTAGACAAGCCAATTGGAGCGCCATTAGCAGGTACAACCGTTGTGCCTGCATTTCGCGAATTAGCAAAGTTTATATTAAACTATTACAATATACCTCCAGATGATCTCCACTCTTAAAAAAGTTTTAAAAAAATTAGCAATATTTACCATAAGAAAATACCAACCGGGAGTAATTATTATTACCGGCAATGTTGGTAAAACTTCTACTAAAGAAGCAGTTTATACTCTTTTAAGAAATGTGAGGAGGGTTAGGTCAGCTAGTGGAAATTTTAATAATGAATTGGGAGTGCCGTTAACCATTCTTGGCTCATGGACAGAAATTAAAGGGATATTTTTTTGGCCTAAAGTAATTTTAAAATCAATTTTTAATTTAATTTTTTCGCAACAATATCCAGAAATTTTAATTTTAGAATATGCCGCTGATAAGCCGGGGGATATAAGATATTTGCTAGAAATAGCCAAACCGCAAATTAGCATAGTTACTGCGATGGGTGAAATACCGGTTCATGTTGAATTTTATCCTAACCCAGAAGCAGTGGCAGAAGAAAAAAGTAAAATTATTGAAGCCTTACTTCCTATAGGACTTGGGGTTTTAAATTTTGATGACGAAATTGTTATGGAAATGAAAGAAAAAACTCGAGCGCGCGTTATAACTTTTGGCTTTGGAGAAGGAGCGGATGTGCGCATTAGTGATTTAGAAAATCAAAGCGAAGAACTGCCAAATGGCTTTAATAGACCGGTAGGCATTACTTTTAAATTAGAATACGCCGGAAATTTTGCTCACATAAAATTAGACGGAGTCTTCGGTAAGGCTCAGGCCTATGCCATTGCCGCCGCCACATGTGTTGGAGTGTCTTTTGGTTTGCAATTAACAAGAATTACCGAAGAAATGCAATATTATCAAGCTCCGAAAAGAAGATTAAAACTTTTAGCGGGCATTAAAGGGTCTTTTATTTTAGACGATAGTTACAATGCGTCACCGCTTTCCATGCGCGCCGCAATAGATACCGTAAAAAATTTAAAATCTAAGCGTAAAATAGGAGTGCTTGGAGATATGTTGGAGTTGGGGCCTTACTCTATGGAAGCCCATGAAGAGGTTGGGTATTTGGCAAGAAAAGTTTTTGACATATTAATAACTATTGGCCCCAGAGCCAAACTAATAGCTGACGGAGCTATTTTAAATGGATTTGACAAAAGCAAGGTTTTTAGTTTTGATAATGCAGAGCAAGCTAAAATAGAAACGCAAAATATTATTCAAAAAGGGGATTTGGTTCTAGTAAAAGGATCGAACTCAATGCGATTGGATAAAATAGTGGAAGAAATAAGACACAGAGTCGCTCCTATCGTCTAGTCCGGTCTAGGACGTCGCCTTCTCAAGGCGAAAACATGGGTTCAAATCCCGTTGGGAGCACAAAATAAGAACTCTTATTTTGTGCGACCGGGATTTGAACGGGAAGGGGTCGGGAAACGGGAGTTTCCCGCCTGCGTGGCCGAAGCCACTTCGGCGAGGCGAAGGCCCGTGTAGGAAGGCAGGTCGTCCGCCAACTGGCGGACGACCGTTGGAAAACCGAGGGTTTCCAAGCTGTTCATATTCCCGTTGGGAGCACAAAAGAGGCCCCTCAATGAGGGGCCTCGGTCACAAGGATTATTGTCTTACTCCATTCAAGGGGTCTTTTCCAAGACCGACCTTTTAAATGGAACAAATCACCCGGATCAGTTGATAGGGGACGAATGTGCCCATTCAATAATCCGGCGACTTGACCTGCTGCGACAACCAACTCGGAGCAGAACCACTCCTCTCCTGCGTACAGTTCATCAAGCCGTAACCCTTTTGAAACATCCGAGATGATCGGAGTTACGAAAGGAACTTTGATGAGATACCGAAACTGGGCGTAGGGCTTGCCCGCCTGCGCTTCGGCAAAACGCGTAAGGCGTTCTGATGCTTCGGGAGAAAGAGGTTCAGAAACTTGCCGAACATAAATCCTTTCTGTTCCAAAAGCGAAGTACTCTTCCAACGCGAACAACCGAACGAGATCGCCCTTCTCGGCGCTTAGCACCCTCAACTCGCCGTTGCTGTTTTTAACGACAATAACGGCGTGAGTGCAATACTCACCGGTCATCAGCTTGAAGAGGCATCGTGTGGATTTATTTTTAGAAGAACAAATCCACATATCGCCGGGTTGGGGAGCGTAGTCCTTCCAACTACGAAGCCTCGCGGAACGCGAAGCGTTTGGGTGTCGTTCAATCAAGAACGACCCCTCAACAACTTCGGTTTTGACTTCTTGTCCAAAAGCCACGCTTGTCGAAACAAACAAAACGCCAATCAAACAAAACAATGTCTTCATCTTTTGCTCCTTATTTCAAATTTTCGAAGTTCGGAAACTACCCAATTATAACATATTTTAGTTATTATGTCAACTAGTAAAAATGCTTTATTTATTGCTAAAATGAAGATACCGCGGGCGTAAACCCGTGGTATCTTCTGCCTTCTTCTAATCCGCCTCCGCCAGTTGGCGGATAGCGGATTAGTCTGGCTTCGCCAGAAAAACTTCATCCATGGGGCTTACGCCCATGGTATTAAGTTTTGAAGTCATAAATCATGGTCAAAAATCACTGCCTAACAATACTATTCGGATTCTCAATTATTATCATAATAATCGGATTTTCATTATTTTATGTGCATTTGTGGGATACCAACAATCTTCTTATTATACATTTTGAAAGTTTAAAGGGGGCGGATTTTTTAGGTACAAAAATGCATGTTCTAGGAATATTAGTTTCTGGATTAATCGTCAATATCATTAATTTTCTCGTATCTGTCACTTTATACAATCGCAGAAAATTATTTAGCTATTTAGTAGCCGTCATGAATGTTCTATTTTCTCTATTGATTTTATTGACAATTATTGTTATTATATCTATTAATTAAAACAATATGTTTGCAGTTATTGAGACCGGTGGAAAACAATATACAGTTGAGCCGGGAAAAAAAATAAAAATAGAGAAGATAGCTACCGAAAATGATAGTTTGGTTTTTGATAAAGTTTTATTAAAAAGTGATGGAGAAAATATTACCGTTGGCACTCCGCATATAACAGGCGCTCAAGTGGAAGCAAAAGTTATCAAACAAGGAAGAAACAAAAAGATTATTGTTTTTAAATATCACTCAAAAACTCGCTATCGTAAAAAGAAAGGCCATAGACAACATTTTACGGAAGTGGAGATAGTGTCGATAAAATAACTTAATTAAATCCCAAGTACCAATGTCCAAATCCCAACAAATGACCAAATCACAAATCCCAACTATTTGGGATTTTAGCTATTGGGATTTTATTGGTCATTGGTCATTGAGATTTGGGATTTAATTTCTATTATCCAAAGCCCCTCCCAAAGTATCTTCATCGGCAAACTCAATCTCGCCACCAGTAGGAATGCCCCTCCCAAGGCGAGTAATTTTTTTTGCACAAGAACGCAGTTCTTGAGTTATAAGAGAGGCATTTAAATCGCCATAAGTTGTGGGATTAATTGCCAATATAATTTCCGCAAAAGGTCCCTTGGATTTTAAATGATTTAATTTCATTTTTTGCTCCGGATTAAAAATGCCGGACTTATCCAGTTCGCCCAAAACCAAATAAACGCCGTTGTATTTTTTTGTTTTTTCCAAAGAAATTAAATCTGTTTCTTTCTCAATAACAGCTACAACATCTTGACGGCGATTTTTATCCGAACAAATAGGACATTGTGCATTACAAATGAAAAAACAATTTGGGCAACGTCGTAATTCTCGCAAACCATCTACGGCATTGGATATCTCCGCCAAAGAATCCTTGCCTAAATTCACTAAATAAAAAGCCAATCTTGTCGCCTGCCGAGGCCCTATGGAAGGAAGCGTAGAAAATATTTTAATAAACTGTTTAACCGATTCTGGAGTCATGATAAATTTTAGCGCAACTTATCAATATTTCGAAAACTGACTTTTTCTTGATCAAATTTTAACCTCACAGCGCCTAAAGGACCATTTCTGTGTTTGGCAATAATTATTTCAGCGGAATTTTGCTCTTCTGCATCAGCATTAAGCTTGTCTCGATCTTTACGATAAATAAACAAAACCACATCCGCATCTTGTTCAATAGAACCAGATTCTCTTAAATCAGAAAGCCGTGGAATTTTAACCTCTCTCTGATCAACCGATCTAGATAATTGAGACAGAGCTAAAACAGGAACCCCCAATTCTCGAGCAAGTCCTTTTAAGGAACGCGATATTTCGGTAACTTGTTGAACAACATTATCAGAAGAAGTTCTAGGATGAATTAATTGTAAATAATCAACGATAACAAGATCTAGTCCGTGCTCAATTTGCAACCTTCTTGCCATGGACTTCATCTGCAAAACTGTTATGCCCGGCGTATCGTCAATAAAAAGAGGGATGTGATGCAATGAATCAAGCGCGTGTTGAATAAGAGCAAAATCAGTGTCATCGGTCAATCTCCCCGTTCTTAATTTCCACAAAGGCACTTGCGCTTCAGAGGCAATAAAACGATCCACTAATTGCTCCTTAGACATTTCTAATGAAAAGATTCCGACGGATTTTTTCTCTTTAGTTGCCACATAACGCGCGATATCCAAAGCAAAAGCCGTTTTTCCCAAAGAAGGCCTGGCTCCTAAAATAATTAAATCAGATTTTTGCAGTCCTGATAAATAGGAATCCAGATCGGTAAATCCCGTGCTTATACCCCTTAACCTTCCCTCACCACGATGCAAACTTTCTATTCTTTCATACGCCGCGTCTAATTCCTCTTTTAATTGAACAAATTTTTGACGAAGTGAGCGTTGAGATATGGAAAATATTTTTTGCTCAATAACATCTAAAACAACTTCTATATCGTCTCCAGGCGCAAAAGCTTTTTCAGCTATTTCTGCCGAAATATTTATCAAATCACGTAAAATCTTTTTTTCCTTAACAATATTGGCATAGTGAGCCACATGAGAAGATGTCGGCACCTTCTCTATTAAATCTGTTATATAAACAGAACCGCCGATATCCTTCAAAATGTTTCTCTCTGTTAATTCGTTGGAAACACTTAAAATGTCTATGGGCTGATGCTTTTCAAAAAGATTAAGAACAGTCTCAAAGATTTTACCATTAGCGGGTTTATAAAAATCTGCGGGTGTTAAAATATCCGTTACCTTAATAACGGCGTCTTTATCAATCATCAAAGCGCCGAGGACAGATTCTTCGGCTTCAAGATTTTGTGGCGGTAATTTTAACATGGTTTACCCCGTTAGAGACAGGTCGCCTTGGGCGACCGTAACACAACTGTTTTATTTTCTATCGACTTTGTTTTGCAAATCATTATCTTTATTAGAATTTTTTTGTTTAAGTTGTCTCTAACGGGACTTATAAAATGGACCGGCTGGCGTGTCCTCAACATTATAGCCTAAGGATTTAATTCTACCTCTTAATAAATCAGCTTCATTAAATCTTTTTTGCTTCCTCATTTTTTCTCTTTCTTTCATTACTTTTTTTACTTCCATTGGAATAGCGGGTTTTTTTATTATCAAGCCGAATAAATTTAATTTTTCAATAATCCAATTTTTTAAATATTGGGCCTCCGCTTTATTCAATTTCCAAATCTTATC
>CAZATK010000003.1:0-38721 GCA_964488085.1 uncultured Candidatus Saccharibacteria bacterium | reverse complement strand
TAATTCCTGTAGGAACTGGATTTGGTAGTGCTGAAAGAATGGCTACTGAATCGGAAACAGAAATCGAAACCGAACAAACAAAATAGTATACCGTGGGTTTTTTATGGTAAGATTTTATCATAAAAATGCAATACGATTTTAAAAAAATAGAAAAGAAGTGGCAGAAAATATGGGCTACAAAGGGTCATAAGCAATCTCACGATGGGGAAAAAAAATATATTTTGGATATGTTTCCATATCCTTCCGGAAGCGGTTTGCACGTTGGCCATTTAGTCGGATATGTGGGTTCAGATATTATAAGTCGTTTTTATCGAATGAATGGTTATCAAGTTCTTCATCCAATGGGATGGGATGCTTTTGGTTTGCCGGCAGAAAATTACGCTATTAAAAATAAAATTCATCCATCGGTAGCCGTTAAGGAAAATATTAAAAATTTTAAGGAGGAGTTAAATATGATCGGCTTTAGTTATGATTGGAATAGAGAAATAAATACTACTGATCCGGAATATTACAAATGGACACAGTGGATTTTTTTGCAAATGTTTAAGTCGGGCTTGGCTTATGAGGCGGAAATTCCAGTTAATTGGTGCCCCAAAGACAAAACTGTTTTAGCCAATGAAGAGGTGATTAATGGCAGATGCGAAAGATGCAATAGCTTGGTTGAAAGAAGAAATTTAAAGCAGTGGATTTTAAAAATTACTTCTTATGCAGACAGGTTGCTTGATGATTTAGAAGGATTAGACTGGCCGGAGAGAGTGAAGGAAATGCAAAGGAATTGGATTGGTAGATCTGAAGGAGCGGAAATAGAATTTAGAATTTCGAATTTAGAATTTCGAATTAATGTATTTACTACAAGGCCGGATACGATTGACGGTGTTACTTATTTAGTTGTCGCTCCAGAGCATTCCTTAATTGAAAATTGTAAATCAAAAATTGAAAATTATAACGAAGTTAAAAAATATGTAGATGAGGCGTTTCACAAAACCGAGTTAATGCGACAGGGGCAGGAGAAAACCGGCGTTGAATTAAAGGGCATAAAAGCCATCAATCCATTTAATAACAATGAGATTTCAGTTTGGGTGGCAGATTATGTTTTAGGGTATTATGGTTCAGGCGCAGTAATGGCTGTGCCTCAACACGATGAGCGTGATCGAGAGTTTGCACAGAAATTTAATTTGCCCATTGTTGATAAGCCGTTGGTTAAATTTAGCGGAGAAAAGGCGGTTAAATATAAGTTGAGAGACTGGATTTTTTCCCGTCAAAGATATTGGGGCGAACCAATTCCTATTATTAAATGCAAAGAGTGCGGTAATCAGCCGGTTCCGGAAAAGGATTTGCCAGTTGTGTTGCCCGACGTTAAAAGTTATGAACCTACCGGCGAGGCAGAATCTCCATTAGCTGTTATCGAAAGTTGGGTTAATGTTCAGTGTCCTAAATGTGGCGGATCGGCCAAAAGAGAAACCAATACTATGCCCCAATGGGCGGGGTCTTGTTGGTATTATCTCGCGTATTTAATGCAGGGAACTAATAATTTTAAATTCCCGATTTCAGAATATAAAGATATTTTCAAAAATTGGTTGCCGGTTGATTTGTATGTTGGCGGAGTTGAGCATGCCGTACTGCATCTTTTGTATGCTAGGTTTTGGCATAAATTTTTATATGATATCAAGGCCGTTCCAACCCCCGAACCCTTTCAGAAATTAATGAATCAAGGTTTGATTATGGGGGCTGATGGGCAAAAAATGTCTAAATCAAGAGACAATACTGTAAGCGCTAAAGAAATAACAGAAAATTTTGGCGCGGATTCATTGCGCGTTTACGAAATGTTTATGGGACCGTTTGGCGATTCAAAGCCGTGGGATATTCACGGTATTATTGGTATAGAAAGATTTTTAAATAGAGTGTGGAATTTAATAAACTCTAAATCCGAAAATCTAAATTCTAAACAAACTCCAAACAACGAAATTCAAAAAACTTTAAACAAAACAATTAAAAAGGTTACTGAAGATATTCAAAACTTTAAATTCAACACCGCTATTTCTGCTTTAATGATTCTAGTTAATGAAATGGAAAAACTTCCTAATTTGAGCATTGAAAATTGTAAATTGATAATTAAGCTACTATTTCCTTTTGCTCCTCATCTAACCCAAGAGCTTTGGGAGAATTTAGGCAATTCGTCCTTGCTTGATTATGAGCAATGGCCACAATGGGATGAAAAATTAATAGAGGAAGAAAATGTTGAAATAGTTATACAAATAAACGGTAAGGTTCGTGGACACTTAACTGTTCCGAGAGGGTCTTTACAGGAACAAGTTGAAGGATCAGTTTTTTCTGAAGGTCTTATTAGTAAGTGGGTAAGCAATCGTAAGGCAAAAAAATTAATATTTATTCCCGATAAATTGATTAATTTTATATTTTAGAATATTATCAATTTAGCATTTTGAGATCTTCGGAGAGTAATTCATGAAAAAGAAAGGCATTATCATCTTGTATTTTATTGCTATATTTGGGACTGCTTTATTGGTTTTTGCTAAATATTTTCCAACATTAGAGGGCGCAATGATTATTGCCGGCGCCTTCTCTATTTTTTTTGCAGTTAATAGGGCGTTTGAAAGTGGTTATGAAAATGGGAGAAATTGTCTGAAATTGCACAATAGAAATACAGACGACGATGATGACTCTTGTGATATTACTCAATACAGAGAAGAAGACGAATTTGATGAATAATGGAGCTCCATAAGAGCTTCATTTTTTTCGTATAATCTTATACCATACTAACAATGTGCGGAATAACAGGTTATATAGGACCAAAGGACGGTCTATCTACTACATTAAAATGTTTGCATGGTTTGGAATATAGGGGATATGATTCTGCCGGTGTAGTTTTTTTTGATTCTGATAGTAATTTACATTTAATTAAATCAGTTGGAAAACTTGTTCACTTAGACGAAAAAGTTAAAGGTTTTAAAGCTCAACATGGGAAAGTTGCTATTGCTCACACTCGTTGGGCAACTCACGGCATTCCTAATGAAACCAACGCTCATCCCCATCATGATTGTTCAAATAATATTTTTGTTGTTCACAACGGAATTATAGAAAACTACAGAGAGTTAAAAGTAGAACTAACAAAAAAAGGACATAAATTTTATTCTCAAACTGACACCGAAATCGCAGCGCATCTCATTGAAGAAAAGTTGATCCGCCAGCCGGCGGAAGAGAAAAACTTTTTTTTGGCGTTTAAATTAGCGCTAAAAGAAATTAGAGGTGCTTATGCTTTTGCCGTAATTAATAAAAATGAACCAGGCGTTTTGTATATAGCTCGCTTAGGTAGTCCGTTAATTGTTGGTATAGGTTCACCATCACACGAATACTTTGTCGTCTCTGATCCAGCAGCTTTAGCTGGTTTGGCTAAAAAAGTTATTTATTTAAAAGACGGACAAGTTGGGCGTTTATCTTTAGATGGTTTCGAAATAGGGCCGGCTCGTCCTCATATTGAACATTTAGATTTAAATCCAGAACAAGCGCAAAAGGGAAATTTCCCACATTTTATGCTTAAAGAAATTCACGATATTCCAAATATAATTCGCGATAGTCTTTTGGGGCGTCTTTTGCCAGAAAAGAATTTAATTAAATTGGGAGGATTAGATATGATATATAAAAAATTAAAAAATATTCGCCGTCTTGAAATAGTGGCTTGCGGAACTTCTTATTATGCGGGCATGGTGGGAGAAATGTTGTTTGAAGAAATAGCAGATTTTCCCGTGGAATTAACAATTGCTTCAGAATTTCGTTACAGAAAAAATTCTTTAAGAAGAGATACGGCCTACTTATTCATTTCTCAATCAGGGGAAACAGCCGACACTTTGGCGGCATTAAAAAAAATTAATGCCAAAAAATTATTATCCTTGGGCATTGTAAATGTTGTCGGTTCTTCCATTGCTCGAGAAACAAAAGCTGGAGTTTACAATAGGGCCGGAGCAGAAATTAGTGTCGCTTCTACAAAGGCATTTCTTTCTCAACTTATAATCTTGACTATGATGGCGTTGTATATGGCTAACAATAAATCTTCTTTATTAAAAAAGGATTTAATAGATGAGCTAGGGCAAATTTCCGAAAAAATAAAATTAGTTTTAAAACAATCAGAATCAGTAAAAAAAATAGCGGTTAAATATCAACACTATAAAAATTTTCTATATTTAGGCAGGGGATATAATTATCCGACTGCATTAGAAGGCGCTTTAAAAATAAAGGAATTGTCTTATATTCATGCGGAGGGTTATGCCGGAGGAGAAATGAAGCATGGCCCTTTAGCGTTAATTGACGCTAATTTTCCAACAATCGCAATAGTCACTAAAAATAATATTTATGAAAAAATGCTGTCCAATTTAGAAGAAATAAAAGCCAGGGGTGGCAAGATAATCGCAATTGCTACTAAAGGAGATAAAATAATTGGCAAAATAGCTAATGATGTAATTTATGTTCCTGCAACATTAGAACAGCTGGAACCAATGATTAATATAATCCCTTTACAGCTACTTGCTTATTATTCGGGAATTTTAAAGGGTTATGATGTGGACAAGCCAAGAAATTTAGCAAAAAGCGTGACGGTGGAGTAGGTATCATTTATACATAAACAAAACACCATTTAATTTTCTCCAACCCCTTACGGCCGCTCCAGCGGCGGCCTCCAGTTCTTCTCGCCACGGCGAAGTTTTTGTTTTAAGGATAATTGTAACAAAAACACCTCGCTCGTGATTCTCTTGAGAATCACTTCGCTAGCTTCGCCTGCTCGAAAGGTTTCCGAAAATCAAATGGTCTTTTGTTTAGAGATAAACCCCACTTCACATATCTCGAATCAATATTAATTCGGAGGTTAGTACATAAATCGAGAATGATTATTGACGTAGTTTAGGAAAAATCGCTGTCTGAGTTCCGAAGTCCGCCGAAGGCGGACGGAGGGCGAGTTCGATTTTTCCGCGCAACGGAGAAAAATAATCATTCCGATTTATTCTAACCGAGGACGGTATTGATGAGAGATATGTGGGGTGGGGTTTGTGTGTGGCTACAAAAACCTTATGATATAATACTTATTGTGAAGAACTTGATTTCTGGATTAGCAATTTTAGTTATTGGTATAATTATCTTGGTTTTTATTTATAACAACTTCGGCACCTTCTTTAAAAGAGATAAGTTTATAAATATTTTTAATATTAATCGGGGATATAAGAATAATGTTTCCGCTGTTAATAATCAGCAGGCAAAAGTTCGCATAACCAGCTTAAGGCCGGGCGGTCATTTTTTGGGGTCTAATTACGGTTTTGTTTCTTTAGTTAATGAGGGGAATGTTCCGGTAAATATTAGCGGGTGGAAAATAGAAGCCAATAAAGGGAGTTTTTATATTAATCAGGCAGTTGAAATATATGATCCGCTTGGTTTAAGTTTGGAATCAGATATTATTCTGCAACCGAAGGATCAGGTTTCAATCTTTACTAATTCCAGCGCTAATGGAAAAAATTTTCTGATAAACAAATGTATGGGTTATTTGCAGAACACAATCAAATTTGAACCGCCATTGCCGAATCTCTGTCCGGCAATAGATCGTGGCGAAATTATTGAGTTATCCGGCATTTGTCAGGACTATTTACTGTCGTTTAGAAACTGCAGGGTTCCCGGTCCGGAAGATTCAGTTGGCAATGATTTTGCTTGCGCTGAAAAATTAAAAGAAATTAATTACAGGGGCTGTTTTGAAAAACACAGAAGCGATCCAGATTTTTTAACTAATCAATGGTATGTATGGGGAAGCGGGGCAATTCTAGACCCCTATCATGATATTGTGAGGTT
This sequence comes from uncultured Candidatus Saccharibacteria bacterium, assembly GCA_964488085.1. GTDB lineage: Bacteria > Patescibacteriota > Minisyncoccia > UBA6257 > UBA11618 > CAZATK01. The sequence goes on along the minus strand of CAZATK010000003.1, from coordinate 32,880 downwards.
AGTAAATAATGAAGGATTTATAGTGAGTGATTATATATACTAACTACTTCCTCTCTACCAAAGTAATCCTTCGACGTGCTCAGGATAACATTGGTTGATTATTTACGTTCAACCAATGTTATCTTCACTTCAAATTCTTTTCTGCCGCGCAAAACTTTCGCTCTTAAAACATCTCCAACAGACAACTCTTCCAAGAAATCTTGAATTGTTTTTTCCGTTGTAATTTTTTCATTATTAATTTCTAAAACAATATCCTTGACTTTTAATCCCGCTTTTTCTGCTGGACTATTTGGAATAACTCCAGCATGCAAGGGACCTTGTCCTAAAATAATGGCTCCGTAATTTACGGGCAATTTCATTTTTTCTTTAAGATTTTCATCCACGCTAACATAACGCAATCCCAACAACGGTCGTTTGATACGGCCATGAGTTTTTAAATCTTCCAAATCTCTTTTGGCGGCATTAACAGGAATAGAAAAGCTTAAATTTTGCGCGCCGAAAACCACTGCGGCATTTATGCCCACCACCATTCCGTCTATGGTTACCAAGGGTCCGCCAGAGTTTCCCGGATTAATAGCGGCGTCAGTTTGTATAAGTCCTCTCATTTCTTGTACGGCTGATTTAGGGTCAGTAGCCGCCTGTATAGAACGAGCCAGTCCGGAAACAATTCCAGAAGAAACCGTATTTTTGAATAAGCCCAATGCGTTGCCTATGGCCAATACCGGTTGTCCCAGTTCCAAAGTGGAAGAATCGCCCAGTTCTAAAAATGGCAGATCTTTTGCGGTAATTTTTAGAATAGCTATGTCGTCAATAGGATCTCGAGCCAAAACTTCAGTTTTAAATTTTCTTCCGTCATCAATAATGACTGTATATTCCGAATTTTTATCTGCCACTACGTGTTTGTTTGTTAAAATAATTCCTTTTGGGTCAACTATAAATCCGGACCCACTGCCTATTTTAACCATGCCGTGAGCGTCAATTGCTTCCGGTGGAATATTTAATGATTGTGAATCGGGGGAAATTAATGGCAATAAATCTTGGGGTATTTCTTTTTCAAGAGATTCTAGACTTTTAGAAATAATGATTGTAACAACCGTCGGCATTATTTTCTTGATTGTTTCACACCAAGTATATTCTTTCATATTGTTATTATTCTATAACATACTATGGACAATATTGGTAGTTGCGATTATATTTACGGCGTAGGAGATGAATCCCGTTAGAGATAACCCATCTATGTTTTACACATATGTTATAGAAAATAAGAATAAGCAGTGGTATACAGGATCTACAAATGATCTACGGAAACGCTTTAATCAACATAATACTAAGAAATCCACATACACAAAATATCGAGGACCATATAAATTGATTTATTATGAAGCATGTTTAATTGAAGAAGATGCAAGGTCGAGGGAAAAATATCTAAAATCGGGTATGGGTAAACGCTATATAAAAAATAGATTAAAGCGTTTCCTATCTCTAACGGGATGAAGAATATAACTATTTCCGTAATCAAAGCAGATGTTGGCAGTATTGGCGGCCACACTAAACCATCAGAAAGAATGATGAATAAGGCAAGTGAGCTTTTAGTAAAAGCAAAAGAAACAGGATTGCTTGTTGATGGCATCGTAAAATATACTGGAGACGATATTTGTTTAATCATGAGTCACGAATGGGGCATCGGAGCGCCTCATGTGCACAAATTTTCTTGGGATGTTTTTAAATTAGCAACAGCCATTGCTGAAAATCAGGGATGTTACGGCGCAGGACAAGATTTATTAGTGGACGCTCCTTCGGGAAATGTAAGGGGAGCGGGACCGGCTGTAGCAGAAATAGATTTTGTTAGAGATAGAGAAAATAAAGAACGACCGGTGGAGGCATTTTTAGTTTTCGCGGCTGATAAGTGTGGTCCCGGCGCATACAATTTGCCCTTGTATCAGGTTTTTTGTGATCCAATGCACAATGGCGGACTTTTACTAAGTCCGAAATTGCATCAAGGTTTTACTTTGACCATTATTGATATGGACCATAAATCTCAAGAAGAAGACAGAGTTATTGTTTTAAATATTCCAGAGCAAATTTGGGAGGCCGCGGTTCTTTTACGAGATATGGATCGTTATGCCATTGAATCAATTCATTCCCGTTATAGACCAAGCGAGCAAATAGTATCGGTATCCGCGACTCGTTTACATAATATTGCCGGTAAATATACTGGAAAGGATGATCCTATAGCGCTTGTAAGAACACAAGGAATTTTTCCGGCTCCTGAAGAGTGTGTTGAGCCCTATATGTTAGGACATTATGTTACTGGCGACGCTCGCGGTTCTCACGTAATGCCTATTATGCCAGTTGCTATTAATACGCCAGTTACTGGTCCGTTTTGTTTACCGTTAGTTTCTTGCTTGGCTTTTTCTATGGATGTTAATGGAAAATTTTCTGATGAGTATGTGGATATTTTCGGAAACGTTGCTTGGGATGCGACAAGACATAAGGTTCAAAGGAAGGCAGAAGAATTTCGTCGTCAAGGATTTTTTGGAGTGACAATGGCTTCTCATCAAGAATTATCTTATACGGGCATAGTTGATTCTATAAAAAAACTAGACGAAAAGTTTGTTTTAAGAAAATCCGCTTATCATCGTAATTAACAATTTTTTCGATAGCAAAAAATATTGTCTTGAAAACATATTATTATTAAATCCCCTAAAACTAGATTCGCCCCCACCAGACCGTCTCTCACTCTTCTTACTCCAGCCACTAAGGACTCATAAGCTAATGGAGTCCTCCGCGCTCCATTAGCTTACGCTTTTTAGGCGGCCCTGTTAGGGACGCTACGCTCCCGCCTAAAAAGCTATTCGCCTATTAGGGCTGGAGTTTAAGAGTTCGTTCAAGACGGCTGGTGTGGGCTAATAGTGATATATAACAAAATCCTTACTTACTCGAAACCTTTCGAGCAGGCGAAGCTAGCGAAGTGATTCTCGAGAGAATCACGAGCGAGGTGTTTTTGTTACAATTATCCTTAAAACAAAAACTTCGCCGTGGCGAGAAGAACTGGAGGCCACCGCTGGAGTGGCCGTAAGGGGTTGAGAGAAGTAAGGATTTTGTTATAGCTTGTGAGATGGTTTTTGAAACAATATTTTTTGCTGTTTATTAGCTAATTATAAAATAATGACCCGCCTCCGGCGGGTCATTGTCATTTCGTTTTCTTATTCTATCCAAGCAAGTCTTGAGACAATTTCTACTAATTGTTCGGTGGTGAATTTTGTGGGCGGTTGATCGTATTTGAGACTGCCATTCATAGCAGTATTAAACTGGCCGTGCCATATATAGCCTTCTTGATTTATTAAATAGGCAATTACAGAATCCAATCTTACTTTATGACTTTCATTTGGGAAAATCAGTGTGTTTCCTTTTTCATCAACTTGAATAGTAACCGTGGCATTCCAGCCCTTTCTTCGGCGAGTAAACCTAGCTACATATTCTTTGTATTTTTGATTGCTTAATCTTTCGGTTCTAATAATAGCAATCAGTACTGTTTTGTGTCCGATTTCTACAGGGCGTAGTTCCCCACATCTTTCCAATTCTGGCTGAATAACTTCATGGGAGGAATTTTGTTCATCTTCTTCCCATTGTCGGATTCTTTCTTGTCCCCACTGACGAACTTCTTCTATTGGTTTATTTAGTACATATGACCGGAACATAATTCTAATTAATGAGTCGGGTCTTGGAGGCGTTAAGGATAGTGAGCGTCTAATTTTCTCACTCCCATTTTTTTCAACATCCGGAAATTCTTCGTTATCTATCAATAATTTATATCCCTCAACGCACAAAGACTCTTCTAGAACTTCTGGGCAAACTTCTTCTTTATTTGGTTGACTACTTAAAACCCTGTACCATTCTACAAATTTTTCCGTAGCCCAATTCATTACACTTTCACTGCTTTCTCCCAACCGATAAGCTCTTTTGATCATTTGAGCTAATGAATCGGGAGGAGAGCCAGCGTGCAAGTCGTCTAGTTTTGCCGCTTCAATAAGCGGCAACAATGTTAGGTCTTGATCAACTCCTAGGTACTTGGCGGTCATATCCGCGCAACAGATGCTTTCTCGAATTTCAGGCGGTAATTTGTGCTCGTTAAATCCAATATCGCCAATTCCCAAAAACACCTTGCCCTCTGGGCAATCAGCAAAATCTCGTGATGTGTTAGTAAACAAAACTGGCGTTTTAAAACTTACGCCTGGCAATAATCTTTGTCCTGCTTCGGTAACAATCAGTAAAATTCTCGCAACTATTTCGTCGGGGTCGGCTCGACGATGCACTACGAATGCATTTTTGTCGGGACGTCCAGCCATCCATTGATTATGGATTTTCTCAAACAGTTCAGGTGAAGGCGTAAAAGGGCTTCCGCTCCCTTTCGAGCCTTCCAAACTATCTAACCAAGACAATACTTCCTGCGTTCTACCTTTTCTCACCTCGCCGCTCCTTTCTTGGAACAAAAAAAACGTTTTTAAGCTGTCAACAAACTAGGGGAACACTACCATCTTTTAATAAAAAAAGCAACCCCGTTTAGAAGTATCCTCGCCAAGGTCCTTCGGACTCGTCCGCCTCAGGCGGACGAGCGAGACTTCTAACGGGGTTAACTATATTTTAGTTTCGGGCTTAGTAAGAGAAAACTCAACTATTCTAGAGATTAATTGTTGATAATCCAGTCCCGAAGCTTTAGCCGCAAACGATGTTTCTGAATTTTTTGCTAAATAGGGGTTTAAGTTGGCTTCTAAAACAAACAGATTGCCATCTTTATCCATTCTCAAATCTACTCTTGCATAATCGCGCGCTCCCATTGCCAAATAAACCTTAAAAGCAATGTCTTGCATTTTGCTTTTAATATCTGGAGTCAAGTCATCGGGTATTTTAGGATTAATAGATTTAAATTCTTCCGAATCTTCTTCTACTTTGGCTTTATAAGTGTATATTTTTGGTTTATTTTTTGGCCATTTGGAAAAATCTAACTCAACAACCTCCAACGGCCTTATCAAATGTCTTCCTAAAATAGAAACAAAAAACTCTCTTCCTTCTATATATTCTTCCACTAAGACATCATCTTTAATAGTTGCATGCACTTCTTTAACGCGGTTCTTTAAAGATTCTTCATCAAATACTATAGAATTTTCATCAATGCCAATCGAAGCGTCTTCATGGACGGGCTTAACAAAGAGAGGAAACTTCATGTTTTTAGGAACTTCCGGAACTTGTCCCAATGGCACAAAGAAAAAACTTGGATACTGTATTTTGTGGAAATCAAATATTTTTTTACTTATATGTTTATCGTGGCTTAAAAAAATACTTCCGGAACCAGAGCCGGTAAAAGGGATTTTTATCATCTCTAAAAGCGCGGTTATATTGAATTCAAATTTATCATTATCTCTAAAAGTTTCGCAGAGATTAAAAATCAAATCGGGCTTTTCTTGCTTTATAACATTAATAATTTTTTCTATGCTTTGATTAACGGGCAACAAGGCAACAAAATAATTAAGGCCCAAAAGAACTTCTTTAACTTGATCAACAACTGCGTCATGTATCGGTCTTTTTTTGGGATATTCCTGATAAAAAAGAATCAAAATTTTTTCAGTAGGCGTTAGGGCTAATAACCTTTTTTTATACCATTCGTCCAATGTCATGGTTAGAGATTCAATCGGCACATCCAGAACGCTTTCAAAAGCCGGCATTGGTTTTGTTTGATATTCTTTTATTAATTCTGAAACATAAACTAGCTTGTCGTATGCGGCAGTTCCCTTATACGTCTTTTTCCAGTCAAAATCTGGGGTTATTACTACCGCAAAAGTTTCGGCAAAATCTTCATCCGGATGTTTTTGAGCGTACCAACCTTCAAGATGACGGACGAATTTATCGCTTTCAACTATTGGCGCAAAATTATCTTCGTATGGTTTTTCATAAACGCCAAAAACTTCATTCCAGCGGGGGAGTTTGTATAAAGAATATACATAGTTAAACGCGTGTCCGGATTCATGGCGAAGAATTTGTTGCACCTCTTCAATGTTCTCGGCAATTTTTGATTTAGCGGGATCAATGTTGATTTTTTCTTTTTCGATTTCCCATAAAGTTTTATTGGCAAGATAAAAGGGGATGCCAATAATAGGCACTGCCTCTGGACATCCCCAACTATCGCTTAAATAAGTCGGCGGTTTAAATTGTATTCCCAGCGCATCTAATTCCGAATAAAGTTTTTTAATTGCTGGTTCAAGTTCGGAGCCAGTAATTTCAAGCCCCAGTTGATTGATGGGTGTTTTTAAAATTTCTTCTTTAGATTTACCGACTAATGATTCCATAAAAGGTATTTTAACAAATTACAAGATTTTAAGATAATTTTCCCCTTACTTGTCTTATTCTTTCTGCTCTATTCCCAGAAATTACAAAAATTAAGATGTTTGTTTTATGAGAAATTTCGAAAAGCACCTCAAAAAATATTTTATTTACAAGATCAATAAATCCAGTATCAATATCTCTTACATTATCATTAATCAATTTAACAGACACAGATGTGGGAATAAAAATTATGACATCTAAAAACTTTAAATGATCGAACATTTTTCTTTGTGTTACTAAAATAAATTCCTTAGAAATTTCCCCCTTCAAATAAGCGCAATAACTGTAAACATAATTATCAATCAAGCATCTATCAAATAAAATATTAGGTAATTTGTTCTTAGTAATTTCTTTATAAAGAAATTCCATTATCATCTTTTGAGATTTCTCGTTCGTCTTTTGATTGATATTCAATCTATTTTTAGCAATTACATCTCTATAAGTTTTCTTTGTAGTTTTATATTTCGGAAAATCTTTTAAAAAATCTTTTAGAAAGGTAGTTTTCCCGGTATTTTGTGGTCCAATAACTGCTATTCTCATATTTAGTGGACCTAGGCGGAATCGAACCGCCGTCTCCTCATTGCAAATGAGGTGTTCTGCCACTTAACTATAGGCCCCTCCTAACTATTCCTTAAGTTACATTATTCTGTTATAATTGTTAAGTTTGTATGTCTAATAATTTAATTCCCTTAGGCCTGTCTTTTGATGATGTGCTTTTGGTTCCACAATACTCTAAAATACTTTCTCGCAGACTTATTAATTTAAGCACTAATTTTTCTCGTAATTTAAAATTAAATATTCCTATAGTCAGTGCTAATATGGATACGGTAACCGAATCCGCTATGGCAATAGCTATCGCTCGTGAAGGAGGAATAGGTATTATTCATCGCTTTATTCCTGCTGATGTTCAAGTTGCGGAAGTGCAAAAAGTAAAAAGAGCAGAAAATTTAATTATTTCTGATCCTGTAACAATTAAAAAAGAAGCAAGATTAAAAGATGTTTTATTATTGATGACCGAACAGGGCATCAACGGTATCTTAGTAGTTAATGATAAAGGATTTCTAGAGGGCATTATTACTTCACGCGATGTTCGATTTCGTAAAGATCTAGATAATTCGGTGGAAAAAATTATGACTCCGCGTTCTAAATTAATTACTGCAAATATTTCAATAAAATCGGAAGAGGCAATAGAAATTCTTTCTAAATATAAAATCGAAAAATTACCTTTAATAAATAAAAAAGGAATATTACAAGGATTAATTACGGCATCTGATTTTGCAAAAATCAATAAGCATCAATTATCTGCCAAAGACAAAAAAGGAAGGTTGCTGGTGGGGGCGGCCATCGGCGTTAAGGACGGATTAGAGAGAGCTGATAAATTAATCAAAGTTGGCGTTGACGCTTTGGTTATTGATATTGCTCATGGCCATCATAAAACCTGCATTAATTTAGTAAAAGATTTAAAAAAAAAGTACAAAAATACTGACGTGATTGCCGGTAATGTTGCGACTGCTGATGGGACTAAGGATTTAATTTCGGCTGGCGCCGATGCGGTTAAGATTGGAATTGGCCCGGGGGCTGTTTGTTCAACTCGAGTTGTTGCTGGAGCTGGGGTACCGCAAGTAACGGCTATATTGGAATCAAGTAAGTTGGCCAGAAAATATAGCGTACCGATTATTGCCGATGGAGGAATAACAAATTCGGGTGATTTAGCTAAAGCAATGGCGGCTGGGGCGTCAACTGTTATGATTGGCAGTTTATTTGCCGGCACCAAAGAATCTCCGGGAGAATATTTTATTGAAAATGGAGCGGCTGTTAAGGTGTATCGTGGATTGGCTTCCAGAGATTCCTCTATTAACAGAAATGCTTTAGAAAAAAATGTAGAACGGCAAGAGAGAGCCCCAGAGGGAGTAAGTACCAGAGTTCCTTACAGAGGCGAAGTTAAAAAAATACTCCAAAATTTAATTGACGGGCTTCAGTCCGGTATGAGTTATAGCGGTGCCAAAAATATTAAAGAATTTTGGCAAAAAGCGAAATTTATTCGTATGACGGAAGCTGGCATGAAAGAAAGCTTGCCTCGCCTTTAATACCCTCCTTCGCTCGCCTATGGCGAGCTTCGGAAGGGTTATTTTTTCTTGAAAGAAAAAATAAAAAAAGCCGTCCCGATCTTGTTGAATGGACGGCTAACCTTTGGAAATATAATGAGCAACTGCGGAAATTGCAAAAGGGCAAAAAACAGTCATTGCCAAGGCAGTTGATTCTTCGGCTCTCAATATTACTATCTCATTATTAATGACGTCTGACATGGCGGCTAAAGAAGAAAAAACTCCGAAAAAAAAGAAAAGATAACCAATTACTCTAATGGTCATTTTAACGACATTGTGAAACATGGCTGGGAACCTCCTTCTAAGTTTTGTTCCAATGAACTAATTATTGCCTTCACAGCTTTTTCAAATGATTCGTTTTTTACAGAACTACAAAGAGTTGAAACAGGCGTATAAAGAGTTATAGCTGGAGACGTTGGGTCATTAGAATACATAATAGGACCGCCAACCGTAGCAACTGGACAAAGGTCAATTATATTATTATTTGGGGTTGTGACCCATGAGTGTCGGTAACGACTACAAAAGAATCCATCATGACACCTTATTTTAAATACAATAGAAACTGCTCTTGAGAGCATGTGACAAGATATGATTTTTCCGTCAGTGAAAGTTACCGTATCAGGCAAACCTGACAGACTTCGCTTTATTCTATTAAAGAGCACAATGTCTTCATTAGGCATTGAAGGTGTCACTTGTTTTCTCCTATTTTGAGGTTCTCAAAAAACTTTGTACATGATAACATAATTTTTTTAAAATACCAATAGATATAGTTCGAGGCGGTGGGGGTGAGATTTGAACTCACGAGGGGATTGCTCCCCAATCGCTTTTCGAGAACGACGCCTTAAGCCACTCGGCCACCCCACCAAAATCTTTTAATATCATTCAAATTACTTTAAAATGATAATAATGGCAAGAATTATCGCCGTTTGCAATCAAAAAGGTGGAGTTGGCAAAACAACGACCTCTGTAAATCTTGGCAGTTATTTAGCTCTTTACGGAAAGAGAGTTTTGTTGGTGGATTTTGATCCTCAAAGCAATGCCAGTTCCGGTTTGGGATTTAATTTTCGCGATGGCGAAGGTTCTAATATTTATGATGGATTGGTTGGTAGAAAAAACATTCAAGAAATAATTAAGCAATCATCAATTCCCGGATATCACTTTATTCCCTCGCATCCTTCATTAGCCGGTATGACCGTTGAATTATTAGATAAAGAAAAGAGAGAATATTATTTAGCCAATTTTTTAAAATCAATATCAAACAACTACGATTACATTTTAATTGATTTACCGCCTAGTGTTAGCATGCTTACCATCAATGGTTTAGTAGCGGCTCAAGAAGTATTAATTCCAGTGCAATGTGAATATTATGGATTAGAAGGACTAAGCCAGCTTTTAGAAACAGTTGATTTAATAAATTATAATTTCGGGCACTCTATTAAAATTGCCGGAGCGTTGCTCACAATGTATGATAATAGAGAGCATTTATCCCGTGAAGTTTCCAAAGAATTAAGACGTCATTTTGTCGGCCATGTTTTTGAAGTGGAAATTCCGAGAGTGGTGGCTTTGGCCGAAGCTCCCAGTTTTGGACAGCCAATTTGCTTTTATGATCCCAATTCAATTGGAGCGAGAGCATACGAAAGATTGGCTAAAGAAATAATAAATCAAGAAAATTATGCTAGGTAAGGGATTAGAATCTTTAATACCAAATAAAAATAATAATGAGGAGAATCGTCCCAAGTATCAGGACCTAACTGCTGATAAACGGGGAGTAGAGGCGGTGTTTCAAATTGAGGTTGATAAAATCAAGCCCAATCCGCACCAACCACGCAAATTTTTTGATGAAACATCTTTGCAAGAATTAGCATCTTCTATTCGGGAAATGGGAATTATTCAACCGCTAATAATTTCTAAAATAGAAACAGTCACTAATAGCGGTACTGATGTTGCTTATCAGTTAGTTGCCGGAGAAAGAAGATTAAAAGCGGCAAAATTAATTGGGTTAGAAAGAGTGCCGGCTATTGTTCGGGTTATTTCTCAAGAAAAAGAAAAACTGGAAATGGCAATTGTTGAAAATATGCAACGGGCCGATCTAAACCCCATCGAATCGGCTCGTTCTTGCGCTAAGTTGGCGGAAGAGTTCGGTTTAACTCAAAGAGAAATCGCCGCGCGTTTAGGCAAGAGCCGTGAAACGATTTCTAATCTAATGAGATTATTAAATCTTCCCACGCAGATGCAAGAAGCCATTGCTAATAATAAATTAAGTGAAAGTCAGGGAAGATTGCTTTTGACTCTTAATGATCAGATTCAACAACAAAAATTATTTGACGAAATTGTAAATAATAATGTGAGTGTTCGCGATTTGCGTTCAAAAATTTCTCGTCTTAACAATCCTAGTTCAAATATTGCGGCAACCACTGTTTCTTCTGTTGATCCGCAATTATCTTTTTGGGCAGATAAATTACAAGAACGATTAGGGACTAAAATAACTTTTCAGAAAAATGGTTCTAATGGAAAACTAATTATTAATTTTTATTCCGATGAAGAGTTGCGGGCAATTATTGAAAAGTTTGGGCAACTGTTCAAATAAAATGATGCTCTATTGATTTAACTCCTTTTATTTCTTTAAGTTTAATTATCAATTTTTCCAATTTATCTTTGTTGATTAAATTACAAACTATTTTTACAGTTTTAAATTTATTTTTAACAGCAAACTGGCTTTGATGGGACATTATATTAATGTGTGATCGAGCAATAATTTTAGTTATGTCATTAAGTATTCCAATTCTATCCTCAACTACTATTTTAAGTTCTGTTTGCGTATTTTCGTGTCTTAATATTCCCATTTTTTTGTACTTAAGCGCGGAGCGGATATGATTTTTGGCATGACTTGTCTTAACAAAACTCAACCAGGATTCAGATGGCAGTTTATTTTTTTGGATCAATATTTCTATTAAATCTCCGGATTTAAGCTTGGTGTCTAATGACACTATTTTGCCGTTAATTTTAGCTCCGATGCAGTGGTTGCCAATTTCACTGTGTATTTGATACGCAAAATCTACTGGAGTAGAACCTTGGGGCAAGTCAATAACTTCACCTTTTGGGGTAAGAACCATAATTCTGTCTTTGAAAAAATCTATTTTTAAATCCTCCAGATTATAATCTTTATTAGTTTGCCAGTTACGAAGTTTTTGCACTAATGACAGTTCTTGTGTGGAAGCTACAATGGACGCCCTATTTTTTTGATAAGCCCAATGAGCCGCGATGCCATTTTCGGCCACTTCGTGCATTTCCGGAGTTCTTATTTGAATCTCAATTATTCTCTGTTCTGGTCCGAAAATAGTTGTGTGCAAACTTTTATATCCATTAATTTTTGGCAAAGCTATATAATCTTTTATTCTATTGGGCAACGGTTGCCATATTTTGTGAACAACGCCGAGAGCGTTATAACAATTTTCTATAGTCGGAACAATAGCTCTGACAGCTACCAAATCATAAATATCATCTAAATTCATTTCGTGTTTGAGAAGTTTTTTGTACAAACTAGCGTATCTTTTGGCTCTGAAATCTATTTTAGTTAAAAGAATATTATTATTTTTTAATTCCTCGGTAATTATCGGAATTATTTTTTTTGCATATCTTTCTCTTTCTTCAAATTTCTCTTTAACATTTTCCAAAAGCCATTTATGTTCTTGCGGATATATATAGGGGAAGGCCAGATCTTCTAATTCACCGCTTACACTAAACATTCCCAAGCGATAGGCGAGTGGCGCATAAATTTCCGTTGTTTCTAAAGCGATTCTTTTTTGTTTTTGCGGAGGAAGAGCATTTAAAGTTCTCATGTTGTGGAGGCGATCAGCAAGTTTTATCAAAAGCACTCTTATGTCTTTACTTAAAGCCAAAATGAACTTGCGCATATTTTCTACGCGGGTTCCCACCCCTCTATATTTCACGTGTCCAAGTTTAGTAACTCCGTCCACTAAAAAGGCAATTTCTTCATCAAAATCTCTTTTAATCTCATTTATGTCGTGCGGAGTATCTTCTGCCACATCGTGAAGCAGGGCGGCGGCAATGGTTGCCGGGTCGTCAAATTTCCACTCTTCTATAATAGTTTTTGCCGCCGCTAGCGGATGATTAAAATACGGCTCGCCATTTTTTCTTTTTTGTCCGGCGTGGGCTTTTTTAGAAAAATTAAAAGCTTTTTTAATAACAGGGCTGTTTTTAAGAAGCTCTTCAAAAGTCACAATATTAATCTACTCTTGCGTTGCTTATTTTCTAGTCTTGACATAAAAAAAATAATAGGCATTAAACGCCTATTAATTTTTTCCAATTATTCCAGTTGAACAATCTCTTTTTTATCAGAACTTGCTGATTCCACGGTTGATCAAAAATAATTTGTTCCCAAGTTGGTTGCGCGACGCCTTTTATGTCTGGCTTGTCATCAATAAGAAAATCTCCATGCACTAAGGTTTTATCTCTTGTTAAAATAATTCTTTCTACAAATTCTCTCCCTAAATAATGTTCTATCCATTGATATTTTTCCAAAACACAATTTCCATAATTTTTCAGAGGTGCTGTGCATATACGCACTTCAATTCCCATACTTAACATTTCCCTTACCGCTTCAATACCTTCTTTAATAGGTGGAAGATTTCTAACAAAACCTGGAGCTGTGTAGATTGGTTCAAGTGATGGTCTTAAAAAATCTGGATAACAAGAAGCTAAATCATGCAATAGTTGTTTTTCGGGAGGAATATAAAAGTTTGGCGGACAAATGGGCTTCCATAGTCTATTAAATTCTACGTTGAAACCAGCGAGAACGTCATCTTGGTCAACTAGAATTATCAATTTACGGCTCCTTTAAAGCTGAATGTTCTGGAGAAATTATAACCGGTTTTTTCCATGTAGCATAGTCGCATTTAGGATATAGAGAGCATCCCCAGAAAATTCTACTTCTTCCCTTTCTGGTAAATCTTTCAACTATATCTCCCTCATTGCATTTTGGGCATTTCATCCCTATCAGTTTCGGATCAAAGGCAATTTTTTTGGTATTTTTACATTCTGGAAATCCAGAGCAGGCCATAAATTTACCAAATCTTCCCGTGCGAATCACCATCGGCTTTCCACATTTTTCACAAACCTCATCAGTTTTTTCCGGCTCCGGTTTTTCTATTTTTTGATAATTTACTTCCTGATATTTATTTTCTAAATTTTTAATAAATGGCCCATAAAAACTTCCGACAAGGTCTTGCCATTTTTCTTTGCCTTCAGCTACGGCGTCTAAACTATCTTCCATTTTTGCGGTAAAATTTATATCTACTACTGCTGGAAAATGTTCAGTTAGAACTTTATTTACTAATTCTCCCATTGGCGTTGGCATAAATCGTCCTCCACCGCCCGGCTGATCTTTTTGAGCGTATTCCCGGTCTTGTATTACGGAAATAATGGGGGCGTAAGTGGACGGGCGTCCAATTCCATTTTCTTCTAAGGTTTTTATTAATGTTGCTTCGCTATAACGAGGGGGGGGTTCTGTAAAATGTTGCTCGGGCTTAAGCTTTTCAAGTTCAAGTCCTTCATTATTTTTAATGTTTGGTAATTCTTTTTCAGCAAATTTTTGAGGCCAAATTTTTAAATAGCCGTCAAACTTTAGAATATTACCTGAAGCACGAAAGGTATATTTATCGGCTCCAATCTCAATCATCGTGCTGTCAAATATTGCTTGTGGCATTTGGGAAGCCACAAATCTTTGCCATACAATTTTATAGAGCTTCTGCGTACTTAGGTCTTCTAAACTTATTTTTTCTGGCGTTTGCGTAACATCTGTTGGTCTAATCGCCTCATGTGCCTCTTGCGCTGTTTTTGATTTAGTTTCAAAGATACGGGGGGCTTGGCTTGAATATTTTTCACCCAATTCTTTATTTAACCAATTTTTGACAGCGCTAGTTGATTCTTTAGAGAGATTAACCGAATCAGTACGCATATATGTTATGTGTCCGTTTTCATAAAGCCGTTGAGCCAACAGCATTGTTCTTTTAGCGGAAAAGCCCAATTTTTTGGACGCTTCTTGTTGTAAGGTACTTGTAGTAAAAGGTGGCAGAGGATTTCTTTTAATTTCTTTTTTTGTAATGCTTATAACTTTATATTTTGCTTTTTCCAGATCAGATATAATTTTATCTGCTTGCTCTTTATTTTTAATTTCAAATTTATCTAATGGCTTATCATCTATTTTTACTAAACTTGCTTCAATAATTTTTAATTTTTCATTTTCAACTTTTAATTCGGCAATAATTGTCCAGTATTCTTCTGATTTAAAATTTCTAATCTCGTTTTCTCTTTCTACTATTAATCTTAAAGCTACCGACTGAACACGACCGGCAGATAATCCTCTCGCTATTTTTTTCCACAAAAACGGAGAAAGCTTATAACCAACTATTCTATCTAATACTCGGCGCGCTTGTTGCGCGTCTACCATATTCATGTCCAATTCTCTGGGATTTTTAATGGCGTAATCAATGGCTGATTTTGTAATTTCATGAAAAACCACTCTTTCGGTGTTTTTTACTTTCAAATGTAATGATTCAAGTAGATGCCAGGCAATTGCCTCTCCTTCGCGATCTTCGTCGGTTGCCAGTATTACCAACTCGCTTTTAGAAGCCAAGGATTTTAAGTAAGAAACAACCTTTTTTGCTTTTACAGGGACCAGGTATTTAGGTTGGAAATTATTTTCCACATCAATTCCTAAAACACTTTTAGGAAGATCGCGAACATGACCAAAAGACGATTCCACTTGAAAATCTTCTGAGAGAAATCGAGAAATAGTTTTTGCTTTTGTCGGTGATTCTACAATTACTAATTTAGTCATATTATAAATAATATTTTCCCTTATCTTCTTTAATTATGCCATTGATTACAAGAAAGGCGATGGTTTGATTGACGACATGGGGCTGAAGTTTAGTCAGTTCAGTAATTTTGTCAACACTTAAAGACCCGCCGTCATTTTCAATATAATTCAAAACTGTTTCTTGTTCCTTGTTCAAATTAATATTTTTGTTTTGACGTTTCTCATCTTTAATTAGGGGAAGATTAAGGGCGTCAAATATATCATTAACCATCGTAATTAAAGAAGCGCCGCTTTTAATTAAATTGTGAGAGCCGGCATAATTTGACTGGTTTATTGGGCCAGGTACAACAAAAACTTCCCTATTTTGTTCTACGGCAAATTGAGCGGTGCATAATGCTCCCGAACCATAAGGCGCTTCAATGACGATGATTGCAACGCTTAAGCCACTTATAATTCTATTCCTTTCTAAAAAATTAACAGGATAAGGGGGCGTTTCTATGGGATATTCCGAAACCACAGTTCCATTATTTTCCAATATTTTATTCGCTAAGTTTTCATGTTGATGCGGATATATAATATCCAACCCATTTGCAAGAACTGCTATGGTCTTTCCCTTAATTTCTAAAGCTCCTTTATGGGCGGCCTGATCTACTCCTAATGCTAGACCACTAATTACAGGAATATTTTGTTCGGCTAATTCATAACCAAATTGCTGGCTAATTCTTTGTCCTTCTTGAGTTGCCTTGCGAGTTCCAACGATAGCTACGGCTGGCGATGGAAATTCGCATTTCCCTTTAATATATAATCCAAAAGGTGGCGAGGGAATTTCTTTGATAATTTTCGGAAATTGTTTATCTGACGGAAGCAGTAAGGTAATGTTATATTTCTCTAGTTTTTCCCACTCTTTATCCGGATCAATCTTTATTTCTTTTCCCAAATTTTTCCAGGCCTTAACCCAAGAACCATGCCTATTCCAAGCTTTTTGTATTGAAATATATTGGCTTTTATAAAAAATGTTAATAGCGTTATAATACTTATGTGGCATCTGATTTTAGGAAGAAATTAGTTTTTTTCATCGGTTCTTATTTTTTAATAGCTTTGTTAATAATAGCACTGCTTTTTTGGCTTGGATTTGATATTAATCGTCGTGTCTCTAACATTCAAAAAAGTCAGAACGAATTTGCTTCTTATTCAAAAGCTGTTTCTATTTTGAGTTCTTTGCGTGGTGATTTTGAGAAAGCGAAAACAGAAAGACAGTTTTTAGAAAACATTCTACCACAACAAGATAAATTAATTAATTTTCCCAGAGAATTAAATTCTTTGGCTAAACAAAATAATTTGCAATTGGCTTTTGCTTTTGGTTCACAAAGCGAGGGCGATCAAACAAGTCCCGGATATATTAGCTTTAATATAGTTGTAGCTGGTTTATTGTCAAATTGGTCAAAATTCTTAGACGATTTGGAAAACAGTAATTATTTAATTTCTCTAGATAGCATTCGTATTGTAAGCGATGATAAAGGATACCAGCTAAATATCAATGGAAAAGTTTTCTCACAATAAAAACGAAATATTGTTTTGGATTACAGCAGTTGTGATTTTTTCAATTCTTTTAACTTTCAGTATTTACGCGATTTCTTTTTTGGTTAATAAATTTAATTCAGTTTTAAATTACAATTTGATAAAACAAAGCGAACTTGTTAGATTTAATCTCAACAAAGTTAAGGAATTAAGGCGTTAATTAGGAAGGGGCACATAGTTCAGTGGCCCGCCTCGCCTCGATGAGCAAGGCGAGTCGAGGCGGGTAGAACACCGCGAAGTCCCGTCACCAATCAAGCATTATTAAGTCGCTTTTTTTAGAGACTATATTAGTAAAAAAATATCGAAATTTAGTTGAAAGATTTAGTATAATCTATTATCATTTTAAAAAGCGAAATGCTTGATTTGGTGCGGGATCCTGACCCCGCACCAAAATATGGGCATGTAGTTCAGTGGTAGAACGCTGTCCTGATAAGACAGAGGTCGATGGTTCGATTCCATCCATGCCCACAATAAAAAATTCCCCATTTAAGGGGAATTAAACCAACTTTCTATATCATTTAACACGATTTCATCTTGAGGCGATTCTGGAAAGAATAATGGATAGCTTTTTTGAAACGCCCATTCCACTTCTTTTTTAGCGCCTGAAGAGCATTGCCAGCGCGGTGTGGCTAAAACGGCGTTGCAAACCATCATTAACATGTGCATATCCAATTTCTTATAAAAACTTTCTGGAGCGTTAGCTTTTCTTCCAAAATGACTTGTATGGGTGTGGGCGCAGAAAAAAGGAATCTGCCGATTAGCTAAAGCCACCGCAAAAGCTTCCGCCTCTTGGATATTTTTTGTAATTTCTTCTTCTGTGCCATCACCAATATAAGGGCCAGCAATAAAAACCATTTTCATTGGCTTCTCCTTTTTAAGTTGCTAAACTGATTCTAAAGAGTTATAAAAGAAAAACAATAAGAGGGGGCGTTTAGCTCAGTGGCAGAGCGTTTGCATGACACGCAAAAGGTCATAGGTTCAATCCCTATAACGCCCACATAATGGAAAATATTAAAGTAATATACCAAGACAAGGATTTTTTAGTCATAAACAAGCCCGCTGGATTGTTGGTACATGGTCCGGGGATAACTCTTGTGACATGGCTTTTAGAAAATTATCCAGAGGTAAAAAATGTTGGTGATGATATAAAAAATAGACCTGGCATCGTTCATCGTCTTGATAGGGAAACCTCAGGATTAATTTTAGTTCCGCGAAATCAAAACACTTACGAATATTTCAAAGACCTTTTTCAAAATCATCAAATAAAAAAAACTTATATAGCGCTGGTTCATGGGATAGTAAAGGAAAAAGAAGGATTGATTAATAAACCGATGGGAATAAAACAAGGATCATTAAAAAGAACTGTTTTTACTAAAAATGCCAAAATGATTAAAGAAGCGGTTACTCGTTATAAATTAAGAAATTATGTTGGCGACAAATATTCTCTTCTTGAAGTTGAGCCACTTACGGGAAGAACTCATCAGATAAGAGTTCATTTGGCTTCTATCGGTCATCCTGTGGTGGGGGACAAATTATATGGAAAAAAAGATAATGCGGGTATGAAAAGGCAATTTTTGCATGCCGAATCATTAGAATTTTCTTCGCTCGATGGTAAGCGTTTGAAAATAGTAGCCGATCTTGCGGACGATTTGCAAGAATTTCTCAAGTCATTATAAAAATATCCTAACTTTTAGACGATCGTCTAAAAGTTAGGATATTTTCTAGTTTTGTAAAATTGTTAGGTTCAAGATTAGTTTTACTGGAATATTATCGGATTTATATTCAAAAATATCCCTCCCCGATTCTTTCCAAATAAATCCTAGAGGCGCTTTAATATTAATTTCTAAATATCCATTGACTCCGGATTGTTTATCAAATACAAATTGATACGGGATATTATTATGGTCTAAATTCAAACCGGCTCTTGAATATTGAACTTCCAGTTTTTTGCTTTCTCCGGCCGGAACATTAAGCCACGCACTAAAAATATTTTTATCAGTTTTAGCTGACAGGTCTGGATCTGTAATGTGCTTGGCTTTTTCGTAATCTATTGGAGATTTTATTTTCTTCTCATCATTGCCAGATATTAATTTTAGTTTTGTATTTTTTGGGGTGAAAATTTGAATAAAATTCTGATTAGTAGTGTTATACCATTTTTCAGGGCGTTGATTGCCGTTATTTTCACGCTCCACAGTTAAATAATTTTCTATCGTGCCATTACTTTTAATTTTACTATTTAAAATTATTTTTTGGCTTATAAAGGCGTCGGTTTTTCCTCCCGCAATATTAGCATTGGCCACTGCCAAATAATCACCAGTAAAATTATTGGGAATTTCAAACCATTCTCCACCCACATTTAATGTTTTAATAAAACTTTCCATAACAGGATTATCAAGATAGATCATAATGTCCTTATTCGTTAATTTATCTCCTATAAGATTAATAATCGCTTTTTTGTCAGCATCGTTTTCTAGGTGATTGAGACGATCAAAAATAACAGGAGTTATTTGTTTCAATATGCCCTTATTAGTTTTGGTCTCTACGTCTTTTTGAATTTCGGCTAAGAAATTTTCCGAATTAATATCTTCTATTGGGCCTAAGATATTTAATAGGTCTCTTACAACGGTGTCATTAATAGCAATGGCTCCAGAAAAGTTTATACTGCGGTCTTGATAAATGCGGGACGCTTCCAAGAATTTAGTAACTTTATTTGCGGAAGTGGGAAAATCTAGAAACCAATTGGCATCGCGGGTGCCCCAGTTTGTAGTAATCGCCTGAAGCGGTTCTGGAGGAATAACTTTAATGGTGAGTTGGCCATCGGTGTCATAAATATCGTTCACTTCCAAACTGGACAGCCCGCCCTTTTTTAAAGTTAAATGGGCATAACTGCCGATGAATCCGCCTCCGGGCCTCATTTCGGAAGAATTTTGAAATAAAATTACGATGTGTTGCGGTTGGGGATCGTCCAGCCAAGAGATAAGAGCTGTAATAAAATTACTTGCCGCATATAATTTCTCATTAGAAGCAGTTTTTGTAATAATATTGATTTCTCCTTGTATGTCTTTTAAAATTTTTATCAATTCCTCTCCTTTTTGTTGAAGAACTAATTGCGCACCCCTATTTTTTAAATTATCTAAATGATCCGTGAGCTTGATTGATGTTGTGGTTACATCGCTTAGATGTTTTATGCTTTCGGGAATGGATTTGATAAGAGGAACAATTTTTCCCCAAAATTCTAAACGATCAAACCAATGATTAAGTTCAGATTGGATAATTTGTAAAGAAGATTTCGCTTTTTTGGTCTCCAAATTTTTTAAAGCATTGGCCGCTAGATTTGCATTATCATAAATTTTCCCTGCTGAATAAATTGCTTCTTTTTGGAAATTCCAAAATCCCACAGCAAAAATAATTCCCGCAGTTATTAAAATTAAGAAGAAAATTGTGAAAATAATTTTAATAATTCGCATACCGTTTTTTTCCAGTTAAATCTTTGTACATTTTTAAAACCTTCCGTGATTAATTTATTTTTTAAATTTTTGTCAGTTAAAATTGCTTCTAATTTATCCGCCAAGTCTTTTTCTTTCCAGGGGTTTATCATCAGCGCCGATTGTTCTAAAATTTCTGGCAGGGAAGTGCGGTTGCTGGCAATAACCGGACAGCCACACGCCTGCGCCTCTAACGGAGGAAAGCCGAAACCTTCAAAAAAAGACGGATATACAAAGGCCTCTGCTAAATTATACAGCATATTCTTTTCCTTTGGGTCTACTAATCCCCAAAGAATTATGTCGGATTTAAAGCGAGACTTTTCTATTTCTTGAAAAATTTTTTCATATAACCAGCCCAATTTTCCCGCAAGGACTAATCGAAGATTTTTAAATTCCTTTTTTTGTTTGATAATATTAAAGGCCTTAATTATCAGGGGGATATTTTTTCTTGGTTCAATAGTGCCTAGATATAAAATATAGGGGAATTCTAAATTTTTTGGGCGAGGTAGGTTGGTTTTTTTTAGAGAAGAATTTATTCCCGGATAAATAGCATGTATTTTTTCTGGTGGAACTTGTAATGTGTTTATTAAATCATTTTTAGTATAAATAGAATTGGTTACTATGGCCGATGCTGTTTTGATTTGATTTTTATAAGATTGTATTTTATGCCAAAGGCGGTGTTTTAGAGAAAAGAAATGCGGGTGGTGTATAAAAGATAGATCATGAATAGTTAAGATGCGGGGAGCGTGGTTGGCGCGGATTATATTTAAGTGCGGGCTGTAAACTAAATCGGTTGCTATGTAGTTGTCAATTTTCGGTCGCCAAATATCAAAAATTTTATTGGGATATTGCCAATTAATTATTTTTATTGTACCATTTGACGACCAATGATTTGGTAATGGCGCTTTTCGCCAACCCTGATAAAAAAGTTGCCATTGGTAAGGGGAATCAGATTGGAATAAGTGATTTAAAAGCTGAATGGTATATTCTTCAATTCCAGATTGCCCTCCTTTACTTAAT
This sequence comes from uncultured Candidatus Saccharibacteria bacterium, assembly GCA_964488085.1. Lineage (GTDB taxonomy): Bacteria > Patescibacteriota > Minisyncoccia > UBA6257 > UBA11618 > CAZATK01. The sequence goes on along the minus strand of CAZATK010000003.1, from coordinate 11,473 downwards.
AGTCTTATGTCAATTAAAATTCGCATAATTTATAGAATTAATATATAATACAGCTTAACAATATGATAGAAGAAACTATTGCCAATAAAATAAAATCGGGAGCGCAGGTGCGTGTCTATGAGATTGTAAAGGATGGCGACAAGACAAGAAACAGTGTTTTTGCCGGGTTGGTTTTAGCTCGTAAACATGGCAATGAGATAGGGGCTACTTTTACGGTTCGTGCCACTGTTGCAGGCGAGGGCGTTGAAAAAGTTTTTCCGATTCATTCACCGCGTATTGCTAAAGTAGAGATTGTTAGTTCGCCTAAAAAAGTTAAACGGGCTAAACTTTATTACATAAGAAATCTTTCTAAAAAAGAAATTCATCAAAAAATCGGAATTTAAATTTATTAGCGCGGGTGGCGAAACTGGCAGACGCACTACCTTGAGGTGGTAGCGCCGTAAGGCGTGGAGGTTCGAGTCCTCTCCCGCGCACTATTGACTTTTTATTAATTTCGTATATAATGACGACTCGTCTCTTTGACAAGGCAAGCAACTAAGAAATGGAGAACGGCTGTGACAAGAAGCATCAGTAGCGAACTTTTTAGTCCTCGGTGTCCTGATAATGATTACCATCCCGAGGAACTTAATATAAAGACATTATTACTTCCTCAAAAAATGCCACATGTGCCGGATTGGGAATGTATTGGCCGTGAACATCAAGAGCTTAATTCGGGGTTCTTCGGCATAAAGAGTTATTGGTTCACCCGTTGTTGTGGTAGGCCAATGGCGCGATGCAGAAGAACACGTGTGCGGCGGTGTAGAGTGTGTAGAAGAGCAGAGGTTCATATGGTAGGTTATTTTGCCTTGTGTCTCTGTTGTGACCACGTCAAGAACAAAACCTCGTAACAAAAGGAGACCCCGCTTATGAATGTGAGATTCAGCTTCTTGTCAGTTTCTTTAGACCAAGATGGCTGTATAAGCCATCTTGGTGGTATTGATGAGCTGATAAGTGAAACTAGTTTAGCTTTAAGCTGGTTTAGCGTGCAGATGATTAATAAAATGACAAATGGTATTTTTCTTGAACTTTGGAGAGGAGTTCCCAGTAGGCGATACGTACTTTTGGAGTTTCGTCGTCAGCACATTGAGGACATAAAAGAGATGATGCCTCGCATTCCCGAAGGATGTTCAGGACAACAAAAGCTCAAAAGGCAACTTCATAACTTAATTAATAATGCCGAAGCATGTCTTGAAGAACATGGCGCAAATGCGGCCATGCTTGTTCATTGAAGTGTTAAAGCCCCCACGCAGAATTCAATTCTGCTCGGGGGCTTTTTTTTGAGCGGGTAAGGGGAGTTTCGCTTCGCCTTTGGTCAGATGACCCAAAGGCTCGCCGAACCCTACGCCGCACCCCGACCCCCGCTTAAGACACCTTCGGTTTCTTACGTCGGTCGCCTTCGGCGACCTCCTATCTTCCTGATCGGGGTGCGGCTGGGTTCGACTCCCTCAATACACTCAATAAAAATAAACAACCTCAATTAATGAGGTTGTTTATTTTAGTGAGCGGGTAAGGGGAGTCGAACCCCTGTTAACAGGTTGGAAACCTGTAGTAATACCGTTATACGATACCCGCCTACGCCTCGCCGAAGCGCCAAAGGCGCGTAGGCGGGCTTCGCTCACTAATGACTGTTATTCTAATGAATTTTCTGTTTTTTAGCAAAATTGATTAGAATTAACCTATCTCAGTGAGAGAATATTTTACAGAAGCATTAGTACTGGATAAGCAAAATAAAGGGGAGTTTGACTCTCGTGTTTTTTTGTACACTAAAGAGCTGGGTAGAATTTCAGCTAAAGTTACTAGCGCTCGTAAAATTATTTCTAAACTTAATCCTCATTTAGAACCGTTAAATATTGTAGATGTTCGATTAGTTCATAAAAATAATTTTCAAGTTATAGATGTATTAAGAAAAGAAAAATTACCCCTGAACTTTCTTCAAATTATCAGAGCAGTTCAAGAATTAACTTTAGAAAACGAACCAGATTTTTCTTTGTGGACCATTTTACAAGTATTGCATCAAAAAAAATATCCAAACCTCGGCATGGTTTTAAATATTTTGGGTTACAGCCACGAATTTGCTTCTTGTGTTGTTTGCGAGCAAGACCCCACTCATTTTTCTTTCAAGGAATTAAGTTTTTACTGCAAAAATTGCGCTTCTCAAAATCAACAACACTTTCTTTTAATTTTGTAAAATTAAAAATCCCTAATAAATAATTAATAATTTAATAATTATTAAAAAAACATAGCACTTTTCAACGATCGTTGAAAAGTTGGGTTATTTTGACTCTAGAACTATTTAATGGTTAAATGGTGGGAATGTTTCGATTTTTATCTGGATTTTGGCCAGCCCTTATATTTGCGCTTGTTATTTCAGGTACGGCGTTTGGTTTTTACTTTTTTTATAATTCCAATAGCGATACTAACAATCATTTAGAATTTCAGGCAGAAGAAAATATATATAGCGGGGTTCCGTTTGATTTAGTTGTCAATATTAATAATAATTCGGGGAATATTTGGCAGGATGTGAAGTTGTCTTTATCCTTGCCGGAGGGCATAGTTTTTTTTAGTAACGAATCCGATCGATCTTTTAACATAAAAAATTTAGGCAACTTGGGCAGTGGTAGTTTGACGCAAGTCGCATTCAAACTAATGGCTATTGAGCAAAAAGATGTGGATATTTTACTTAGTTATACCCCAGAAGGGGTCGGTTCTCGTTTTGAAGAAAAGCAAGTCTGGAAAATACCATCTATTCAAGTTCCAATAAGTTTAAAAATAGATTCTCCCAAGGAGGTTGTTAATGGGGGAAAAATTAATTTGAAAATTGATTATCAAAATATCGCAGATGTTGATTTGAGCGAACTATCTTTAGAAGTTTCTTATCCAAAAGATTTTTCTTATACAAAATCTAGCGCGGAACCCGATTTAAAAAACAATGTCTGGAATATTGATTCATTAAGGAAGGGATCCTCTGGAAATTTATCTATATCTGGAAAATTATTAGGCAATACAACCAGCACCCTAGAATTTGTAGTTTCTGTTCTAAAAGAAGTTCAATTAACTAAATATTTAGTGGCTCAAGAAAAGGCATTAATTACTACTAAAGAATCTTCGTTATATATTGGTATAAATTTAAATGAGACCGACAATTATATTGCTAGACCCGGAGATATATTAAATTATGGCGTTGGCTATTCGGGCAAAGCGGATATTAAAATTAAATTAATTGGCTCTGTGTTTGATCTCTCTACGATTCAAGTTTATGATGGCGGATTTATTCAGCCCGGTAGTAATCAAATTATTTGGAAAAATGCTAATTTAGATGAAGCCGGCGGTTCTGTTACTTTTTCTGTGAAGGTTAAAAATGATTATGGAATCAAAAGGTTGGGCGATAGAAATTTAGTTTTGAAAGTAGAAGCAGAAGCGACGAGCGGTGAATATTCAAATAAAGTTGAATTGGAGACCAAGGTGGCTGGACAAATTACAGTGGACGCAAGGGGCTATTTTAGAGATGCTAATTCAGGAATTCTAAACAAGGGACCAATACCGCCAAAAATTGGCGTCCCAACCAATTATACTGTCCATTGGTTAATATCCAATTATACTAATGACGTTAAAGATGTGGTTGTTCGGGCAGAATTAAAGCCGGGCGTAACTTTTGTCGGCAATGCCCAAAGTAATGTTGATAGCAAGCCAGTTTTTAATGTCGCTTCTAACGAAGTTGTTTGGAAAATTAACAGAATAGGAGCAACAACCGGGGTAATTGGTAAGCCATTAGAAGGAATATTTCAGATACAAGCTATTCCTTCCAATTCTAATTTGGGTCAATATATGCCTTTATTGGGTGAAACCAAGATAACTGCCGTGGATGATTTCACTGGTCTTGAATTGTTCGGCGTTGATCTAGAAATTACAACCGCGCTACCCGATGACTCTAGCGTAGGTAGCAATGGAATTGTGATGCAATAGAAATTAAATTACTATTGATGTTATGGGTTCTGATTTAATGGAGAAAATTATTAGTCTTGCCAAAAGACGGGGGTTTATTTTTCCCGGTTCGGAAATTTATGGGGGATTAGCCAATTCTTGGGATTATGGCCATTTGGGCATTGAATTAAAAAATAATATTAAGCAGGAATGGTGGAAAATTTTTGTTCATCAAAGAGCAGATATGGTTGGTGTGGGTCCGGCCATTATTATGAATCCAAAAGTTTGGGAAGCTTCAGGGCATATAAAAAATTTTTCCGATCCGTTAGTGGAGTGCAAAAAATGCCATAATCGTTTTCGAATCGACTCTCCTGAAATAATCAATAATAAGTGTCCTGATTGCGGTGGTGAATTGACCGATCCCAAAAATTTTAATTTGCTGTTTAAAACTTATTTGGGTCCTACGGGAGAAAAATCGGATGAGGTTTATTTGCGCGGTGAATTGGCGCAGGCTATGTTTGTAGATTTTCCTATTATTTCTCAAACAACTCGCAAGCAAATCCCATTTGGCATAGCCGCTCAAGGAAAAGTATTTAGAAACGAAATTACTCCGGGCAATTTTATTTTTAGAACCAGAGAATTTGATTTAATGGAATTTGAGTATTTTGTTGAAGAAAAAGATTGGGAGAAATTTTTTGAATATTGGTTGGAAGAAATGAAAAAATGGACGGCTCATGTTGGCATTAAAAAAGATAAATTGTATTTTCATGAAATACCCGATGGGGAAAGAGCTCACTACTCTAAGAGAACGGTAGATATAGAATATGACTATCCTTTTGGGAGGAAGGAGCTTTATGGCATTGCTTATCGTTCTGATTTTGACTTAAAAAATCATGCGGAAAAAAGCGGTCAAGATTTTCCCAAGCCATTACCGCATGTTATTGAGCCAACATTCGGTTTAGATCGAACAGTATTAGTGGCAATGTTAGAGGCTTATAGCGAAGAGGAAGCCCCAACCGCAGAAGAAGGAGAAACTGAAAAAAGAGTAGTTATGAAGTTTCCTAAATGGATGGCGCCCTTTAAAGTGGCAATTTTGCCATTATCTAAAAAAGAAGAATTAATAAAAACTTCCCATTCTATTTATGAGAGTCTGCGCAAAAACTTGGTTTGTGATTATGACGAAACTCAAAGCATTGGCAAGCGCTATCGTCGCCAAGATGAAATAGGAACGCCTTTTTGCGTTACTGTTGACTTTGAAACTTTAGAAGATAATGCTGTTACGATTAGAGATCGAGATACAATGAAACAGGAAAGGATTAAAATAGATAAACTTCACTCTTATTTTAATGACAAATTATCATAAAACAATTTTAGAAAATGGCCTCAAGATTATTACCGTACCCAATAAGGAAAATTTAGCGGTAACATTATTAGTTTTAGTTGAAGCCGGATCAAAATATGAAACCAAGGAAATAAATGGCTTATCTCATTTTTTAGAGCATATGTGTTTTAAGGGGACAAAAAACAGAAAGACCGCTCTTAATATTTCCGGCGAGTTGGATGGAATTGGCGCTGCTTACAATGCTTTTACAAGTCAGGAATATACCGGATATTATGCGAAGGCGGAATTTCATCATTTAGACAAAGTCATTGATATTGTTTCGGATTTATATCTTAATCCTGTTTTTAACGCTGATGAAATTGAAAAAGAAAAAGGGGTAATTATTGAAGAATTAAATATGTATGAGGATTTGCCTCCCAATAAAGTGGCGGAGCTTTTTGACGAGTTAATGTATGGCGATCAGCCAGCGGGTTGGCCGATTGGCGGTAAAAAAGAAATTATAAGGGAACTTAAAAGGGACGATTTTTTAAAGTATCGGGGCGCTCATTATGTCGCTCAAGCAACCACGGTCGTGTTGTCCGGTAATTTTGAAGAGAAAGATGCTATTAAAAAACTAGAAAAAGCTTTTGATGGCATGCCTGTATCCAAAAAATTTGGAAAAGTAAAAACTGTTGAAAAGCAAAACAAGCCGGCTGTTCTACTGCAACACAAAGCATTAGATCAAACTCATATTGTAGTTGGTTGTCGGGCTTTTGATGTTTTTGACAAGCGTCGTTTTGCTTTGGATGTTTTAGCTGATGCTTTGGGCGGGGGAATGAGCTCAAGATTATTTCAGCGCGTTCGAGAAAAATTAGGAGCGGCTTATTATGTAAATGCCAGTGCTGATTATCATACGGATTGCGGTCAATTAACGGTTCGAGCCGGTATTGACAATACCAAAGTTAAAATTGTTTTAAGGGCCATATTAGATGAAATAAATAATTTTACAAATAAGAAAATAAGCAAAGAAGAATTGCAAAGAGCTAAAAATCATCTTAGCGGGAATTTAATTTTGGGATTAGAAACTTCTGATGCTCAAGCTGTTTTTTATGGCGGTCAGGAGGTTCTTACTAAATCTGTTATTTCGCCCCAAGAAGCTTTAGAAAATATTAACAAGGTGACCGCAGAAGATATTTTATCAGTTGCTCAATATGTTTTTAAAAACGATCGTCTTAATTTGGCTATTGTGGGGCCATTTAAGGATGCTAAAGAGTTTGAGTATGATTTGCGTTTAATTTAAGTTTGTTGCATTATATAAATAAATGGAACAAAAATTACCTTTTGAAATATCTTGGGCCAGTTTATGGAGAATTGTTTCGATGGCTGTTTTGGCCTGGGTAGTTTATGCGGGTCTAGAAGTTATACTCGGATTATTTTTAGCGATTGTGATAGCGGCGGCTTTAGATAGTCCGGTAACCTGGATGCAAAAAAAGGGATTGCCAAGAATACTTGGAACTCTAATTATTTTTATATGCGCGATAACTGTTGTGGCGGCTTTGGTCTATGCCGTGCTTCCAATAGCTATTTCTGAATTTACCAATCTATTTTTGAATTTTAAAGATTACACCAGCCCATTTTTGGAATTTTTAGACGCTTCAAAAGCTTTTGGCACAATTGGAGAACGGCTGACTAGCTTAACAGATCAGCTTATTAGCGGCTCCGCTTCGGTGTTAACTATAGCGAGTTCTTTATTCGGTGGAATATTTTTAGCGATTGCGGTTTTAATCTTATCTTTTTATTTAACGGTAGGGCAGGATGGAGTAGAAAAGTTGATAGAATCTGTTGTGCCGCAGACTTATGAAAATTACACCCTCGATCTCTATTTTCGTGTTCGTAAAAAAATTGGACGGTGGCTTAAAGGCCAGTTAATTTTAAGTTTAATTGTCGGCACTTCTGTTTTTGTGGGTCTTTGGTTGTTGGACATAGAGTATAGTCTTATTTTGGGAATATTAGCCGGTATTTTTGAAATCATTCCCTTTGTTGGGCCTGTTTTTGGAGGCGGGCTAGCGGTTTTATTGGCCTTATCCCAATCAGTTACTTTAATGGTCTATACTTTCGCTTTGTTTGTAATTATTCAACAAATTGAAAATCATATTTTAGTGCCTTCAGTTATGAAGTTTACTACTAGCTTAAATCCGGCGGTGGTAATGATTTCAATATTATTGGGTGGCGCGCTTTTCGGCTTCGTTGGTTTAATTTTGGCAGTTCCAGCGGCGGTATTATTGCAAGAAATAATAGAAGACTGGTCAGCCGCTAAACAGAAGAGAAGGGGATTAGGATTATAACAAAACCCCCCTCGGGAGGGGGATTAGCATTCTATTGGTTTCGGTTTCCTGAGTTTTGCAAGCAAATGTTTGAGATTTGTGAATCGGGTTTCAACAAGAACCGATTTTTCTGTTTGCCAAAACTCCAGAAGATCATCGTCAAAAAGTTGATGAGTGTATTTATTAAAAAGTTCTCTGTCACACAATCTGGTTCCTAAAATCCACCTTCCGTTTTCGTTGTTCTTATACAAGTTGCAAGATAGTCCCATTAAAGAAATCTTGCCCATTAACGAGGTCTTGCGCTCACTCATTTTCTCTCCTTATTTGCCAAGCAACTACGCAACAGTGTAACATCTAGCTATTATCATGTCAAATAAGTTTTATATCACAACTTCTATTGCTTATGTAAATGCGGCGCCGCATCTGGGTTTTGCTTTGGAATTAATACAGGCAGACATTATCGCGCGTTTTCAGCGCGATAAGGGCAACGAAGTTTTTTTCTTAACAGGGACAGATGAACATGGGGCTAAAATTGTAAAAGCCGCTGAAGTGGCAAAAAAAGAAATTAAAGATTTTGTTGATGAAAATGCGGCAAAATTTGAAGCGCTGAAAAATATTTTAAATATCTCTTGGGATGATTTTATTCGCACTTCCGACCAAAATCGCCATTGGCCCAATGTAATTTCTTTATGGAATAAATTAGTTGAGGCAGGCGATATTTATAAAAAAAATTACAGAGGACTTTATTGTGTTGGACACGAAGCTTTTGTTACAGAAAAAGATTTAGTTGATGGCAAGTGCAGAGATCACGGCAAAGAGCCGGAAGTGATTGAAGAAGAAAATTATTTTTTTAAACTTTCTAAATATGCCCCGAAGGTTCGTGAATTAATAACTAATGGCGAATTATTGATTGTACCCGACGGTAGGGCTCGCGAAATAGTTAATTTTATAGATCAGGGTATTGAAGATATTAGTTTTTCTCGTCCGAGAAAAGATTTATCTTGGGGCGTGCCAGTACCTGGTGATGACACTCAAACTATTTATGTTTGGGCGGATGCATTAAGTAATTATTTATATCCAATCCGTCAGAGGGCGGACTTATGGCCAGCTGATTTACATTGTATTGGCAAAGATATTTTAAGATTTCACGCCTTATTTTGGCCAGCAATGCTTTTGTCTGCCAAACTACCCTTGCCTAAAAATATTTTCGTTCATGGCCATATTACTGTCGATGGTCAAAAAATGTCTAAGACATTGGGGAATGTTATTGATCCCGTAGAATTGGTAAAAAAATATGGCGTGGATGCGGTACGTTATCATTTGTTGCGTGAAATTCCACCCACTGACGACGGCGATTTCAGTTATAAAAAATTTGAAGAAAGATATAACGCTGATTTGGCTAATGGCTTGGGTAATTTTACTGCTCGTGTGCTTACGCTTGCAGTAAAACTAGAAGATAGTAAATCGCAAACAGCTGATAGTGAAATTGAAAGTAAAATTAGATTAACTAAAGAAAAGGTTAATAAAAAAATGCAGGAATATAAATTTAATGAAGCGTTGGCGAGCATTTGGGAATTGATTGCTTTTGGCGATGCTTATGTTAACGAAAAAAAACCATGGGAGAGTGGGGATGTTGCGGTTATTGGCGACATTGTTTTTTTATTAAAAAATATTGCTGACTTATTAGCGCCTTTTTTGCCATTAACCGCTGAAAAAATTAAAGAGGGTATACAAAATAAACGAAAAATAAGTTTATTTCCTAGAATATGAAATCCCTGCACTCAAAAAGAATCTCTAACTATGTTTAAACAAGATATACAAAATTCAATCAGTCGATCAAGCAAAGTTAATCTAATAGAATTGGCTGTTTTTACGCAACCAATTCTTTTTGAGTGAGGGATGAAAGAGGTAGTTTTTGACGCTCATACCCATATTCATTTTTCTGCCTACAATAAAGATCGAGATCAAGTTATTAAACGAGCTCAAGATGCTGGCGTAAAAATGATTGCTGTGGGCACAAATTTAGAAACATCAAAATCCGCCATCGCTATCGCTGAAAAATATCCGGAAGACATTTGGGCAACGGTTGGTTTTCATCCAACAGAAAAAAATTTTGATCTAGAATCTTTTGAGAAAATTGCCAATCACAAAAAAGTGGTGGCGATTGGCGAGTGCGGTCTGGACTACTTCAGAAATAATAATCCTCCCAAAAATGAGCAAAGAGAAATTTTTTTGAAGCAGGCGGAGATGGCTCGACAATTAAAAAAGCCGCTGATGATTCATTGCAGGCCCAGTAAAGATACGGATGACGCATATAATGATTTATTGGAACTTATGACAGGTAGCCAGTGGCAAATGATAAAAATTGTGCATTTTTTTAATGGTTCTTTAGCTGTTACAAAAAAGCTCTTTGATGCGGGTTTTTATTTTACTTTCGGTGGCGTTATTACTTTCATAAGAGATTATGACGAGGTAATAAAGTTCTTACCCATAGAAAAAATTATGTTGGAAACTGACGCGCCTTATGTCTCTCCTGTGCCATATCGCGGGCAAAGAAACGAACCCCTTTATGTATTGGAGGTAGCTAAAAAGATGGCAGAAATCAAAAATTTAGCGTTAGAAGACGTAATTCAAAAAACAACAAATAATGTTTATGAAGTTTTATTGAAGGGTTGACGTTATCCAATACTTTTGATATATTCTTGCTAATGGAAAATGAGTTGGAGAAAGAGAAAAAGCAGTACGAATTAGCTGTTTTGTTAGATGACGAATCAGCCGAAGGCGTTGTGGCCGATTTTTTAACGAAGAATCAAGTTGAGATTTATCAGAAGGACGGTCCAAAAACAATCAATTTGGCTTATCCCATAAAAAAACACACAACTGCTTTTTTAGTGGTTTATTATTTTTATTCACTATCAAGCCATATAAAACTTATTGAAAGCGAATTAAGACTCCAATCGCATATCTTAAGATTTTTATTAATTACTCCTCCTATTCAAAAGTTGCAAAAAACATCTCGAACAGATAACGAAATTAAAACTAATTCGCCAGTTTCGGTTGATGTTAATCCTCCCAAGACCGAATCGGTAAGTAATGAGGTTCTTGAAGAGGCCTTAGAAAAAATATTACAGCAAACTTAAGAGATGAATTTAAATAAAGTATTTTTATTAGGAAGACTTACGGCGGACCCTCAATTAAGAGTTACGCCTACCGGTCATCAAGTAGCCACCTTTTCTATTGCCACTAATCGAGTTTGGAACGACAAGGTTACAGGTAAAAGAGAAGAGGTTGAATATCACAATATAGTTGTTTGGGGCAGACAAGCTGAAATTGCGCAGCAGTTTTTAGGGCGTGGCGGTTTGGTTTTGATAGAAGGACGTATGCAAACTAGAAGTTGGGATGATAAGCAGGGCCAAAAGAGAAAGACAACAGAAATTGTGGCCGAAAGAATGCAACTAGGCCCTAGATCGGCAAACAGTTCTACCGGCTCGCAACGATTTCAAGAAGTGAAGCCCCAGATGAACGAAGTTCCAGTTATTAATTTGGATGAGTTGGGGGCGGATTCTGTTCCGCCAATGTCGGCGGATTCGGCAGGCAGGCAGGACAGCTCTTTCAATATGCCTCAAGATGGGGAAATTAAAGCGGAAGATTTACCATTCTAAAAATATGACAAAACAATGTTTTTTTTGTTCACAAAACTTAAACGAAATTGATTATAAAGAAACTGACTTGTTAAAGGGTTTTGTTTCTGGGCAGTTAAAAATTATTGATCGGCGTTATACTGGGATTTGCGCTAAACATCAGCGCAGTTTAGCTCGCGCTATAAAAAGATCCAGATTTTTAAGTTTGTTGCCATTTGTTAGAAAAT
>CAZATK010000002.1:44980-56536 GCA_964488085.1 uncultured Candidatus Saccharibacteria bacterium | reverse complement strand
AAAAATGCCGGCGAAATAGCCGGATTAAAAGTTTTAAGAATTCTCAATGAACCAACAGCCGCAGCTTTGGCATACGGCTTAAATAAGCAAAAAAATGAAAAAATTGTTGTCTACGATTTTGGCGGTGGAACATTTGACGTTTCCGTTCTTGAAGTGGGCGACAATATAGTAGAAGTAAAATCCACTGGAGGCGATACTCATCTCGGCGGTGATGATTTTGATAAAAGAATAATTGAATATTTAGTAGATGAATATAAAAAGCAGGAGGGAATAGACATTAGTAAAGATCCTCTTGCCTTACAACGGCTTAAAGAAGCCGCCGAAAGGGGAAAACACGAATTATCCACTTCCATAGAAACAGAAATAAATCTTCCTTACATCACTTCTGATGCTTCCGGACCAAAACATTTCTTAATTAAACTTACCAGAGCCAAGTTAGAAAGTTTGGTTTCCGATTATATTGATCGCTCCATCGCAATCATGAATAAAACTCTTAAAGAGGCCAATTTTGATTTGTCGCAGATTAACGAAATAATTTTAGTTGGTGGACAGACAAGAATGCCGGCAATGCAAGAAGCCGTTAAAAAAGCTTTTGGTAAAGAACCGCATAAGGGGATTAATCCAGATGAAGTAGTGGCAATCGGAGCCGCAGCGCAAGCCGGCATATTACAAGGAGACATAAAAGATGTCTTACTGTTAGATGTAACACCGTTATCTTTGGGCATAGAAACATTAGGCGGAGTATTTACTAGATTAATAGAAAAAAATACCACCATACCGACAGCAAAAACCCAAATATTTTCTACTGCCTCTGACAATCAAACATCAGTTGAAATACATGTTTTGCAAGGCGAAAGAGAAATGGCCGCTGATAATAAAACATTAGCTAGGTTTATTCTTGATGGCATCCCCACGGCTCCCAGAGGCACGCCTCAAGTGGAAGTAACTTTTGATATTGATGCCAATGGCATATTAAATGTCTCCGCTAAAGATAAGGCCTCCAACAAAAGCCAATCTATAAAAATAGAGGCCAATACCAGCTTATCAAAAGAAGAAATAGAAAAATTAAAAAATGAAGCGGCCACCCATGCCGAAGAAGATAAAGCTAAAAAAGAACTAGCGGAGCAAAAAAATCTGGCGGAAAATATAATCTTTACTGCCGAAAAATCCTTAAAAGAAGGCGGGGATAAGATTTCCGCTGAATTAAAAGATTCCATCAATCAAAAAATAGAAAAAATAAAATCAGTTAAAGATGGCGGAGATGTCAATGCTATAAAATCCGCCCTATCCGAACTTTCCTTAGAATTACAAAAAGTTTATAATGATACTAAGGGTGCCCAAAGCTAAACTAACGACATTAATATTAGTTGGTTTATTATTAGCCGCTGTTGTTGGTTACTTTTTTGGCAATTTTATTGCAAACCAGAATCTCTTGTTTTTATTGGGAACAGCGGTTGCTGTTACTGTTTACTTAGCGTTTTTTTTAGTCAGAGTTTTACTGATTAATAAATGGCGACTTTCACTTACATTAATTACCGCAGAAGTTTTAATCATAGATTTATTTCTATTGAAAAGTCCTTTGATTTGGCTGTTAGGAGCCACGATTATAACAGTAGCGCTTTTATTTATTGCTTACTGGAGAGGCCAAGCGGGAATTAATAATACAATAAAAATTCATTTTCACGATATACAACATATAGTTCTATCAACTGCTATTTTTGGATTAATTTTATTTGGCACCATTATCTATCTATCTTCAATTAATATAGAAAATATGTATGTGGAAAAGAAACCCATTCTTTATGTGATTCAACTTAACGAAAGTATTATCAATAAATTATTGCCGGGTTTTTCTACAAAAATAAGCTTCAATGACTTGGTGCAAATGTTGTTGAAAAAAACTAATCAGCAATTGCCCTTGGAAGACATAGATTTGGGAGTTGCAAATGTTAATCAACAAATTTCAAGATTGGCTGGTATTAATATTCATTCACAAAAAAACATAATTGATGTTCTTCAGGAAATTATTAATGGTTTATTAGTTAAAGTTCCAGAGCAACTCAAAATACTGATTGTTATAGGTTTGGGAATAATTATTTTCTTTACTATTAATGGCGGAACTTTTATATTTATTTGGATTATAGGATTTTTAACCTGGTTAATTTATAAACTAATATTGACTACTAATTTCGCTCATATTAGTCTAGAAAAGTCTCAAAAAGAAACAATATCATTAGAATAATATGTCTCAAAAAGATTATTACAAAATATTAGGAATAGAGAAGGGTGCTTCTGAAGATGATGTTAAAAAGGCCTATAGAAAATTAGCTCATCAATACCACCCCGACAAACCTAGCGGTAATGCGGATAAATTTAAACAAATAAACGAGGCCTATCAAGTGCTTTCTAATAAAGAAAAAAGACAGCAATATGACAGGTTCGGAAGAATATTTGACGGCCCGATGGGGGAGGGTTCGCCGTTTGGCGGTTCGACAGGATCACCATTTGGTTTTGAATTTGGTTTTGACCCTAATAATATAGAGGACTTGGGAAATATGGGGGATATTTTTGAGGCATTTTTTGACGGATTGGGTATAAAAAGAAAAAGAAAAACTTACGAACATGGCGCTGATTTAGAAACAACATTAGAAATAACGCTTGAAGAAGCCTTTAGAGGCACTAGTAAAACTCTAAATGTTGAGTCCTTTGTTCCGTGCTTGAAATGCTCTGGAGTTGGGTATTCAGCTAAAGAGGGACTGGAAGATTGTTCTGCGTGTAATGGGCAAGGAGAAATTAAAGAAAGCAGAAAAAGTTTCTTTGGAAGTTTCACACAAGTAAAAGTTTGTGTAAAATGCGCTGGTAACGGACAAATTCCCAAAAAACCGTGTACCGCTTGTTCAGGAACCGGAAGATTAAAAAATGAAAAGAAAATTAATATTGATATAGCGCCGGGAATAGAAGACGGACAAATTATTAAAATATCTGGGGCGGGCGATGCTGGTTTGAGAAGCGCTTCTGCCGGCGATCTTTATGCCAGAATAAAAGTTGCCATTCATCCTATATTTGAAAGAATTGAAAGTAATTTATTAGTTAAAAAAGAAATAAATATTATAGATGTTTTATTAGGGAAAAAAGTGGAAATAAAAACCATAGGCGGAAATATATTGTCTATTGAAATACCTAGTAATAAAAATTTAAATGAAGAATTACGCATTTCGGGAGAAGGCATGCCTCGATTGGGTTCATCCGGCAGGGGAGATTTATATATTAAATTTATCATTAAACAACCGCAAAAATTATCCGGTAGAGCTAAAAAAATATTAGAAGATTTGGATAGGGAATTAAAATATTAAATTGATTTTTGTTTGTTAATCTTATACTCTGACCCCAGAACCTTTTTATTATTGAAAGGACAGTGAAATGCCATACGTTCCAAGTGAGAAGACAGATGGAAAATCAGATGACCGAATAGTTATTGATACAGCTCTTAACCCCTTAGTTGAGAGCGTTGCTGAAGAGATAACAAATAATTTTTCCTTACAGAAAATTTACAAATAGTTCCGCAAGAAAAAGTTAGACGAGGTGATTGGCAAGAAAGTGATGAGCTTCGTTATTGGCTTTATTCCGAAACGGTTACAGCCCTAAGGCAAGCTGAAAATGATACCGAGTATTTAGACATCGGAGTAACTGGTGTTTTTCGAGACATAAAAGATGAGTATAAGAGACGAGTGATTGTTTCTTACGAAGCGGCACAAATTCTTAAGAGTGGCGACTGTTATAATACGCCGTATTACACTCGACTGATTGAAATTGTTGATGAAAATGGTAATCTCATCGGTCATCAAGAAGTTATGTTGAAACGCAGTGAAGCTACTGTTGGTCAAGATCTTCTTGATTGGCAAATTGTTGTTAAAAAAAGAGTTTAAAGGGATTAATAATCCCTTATTTTTTTTAAAAAAAGCCCCAAGCAGAAATATATTCCGCAAGAGGCTCGACACTTCACATCAGTTAATTGCCGAGTAAAAACTTGATAGTCTCCTCATTGTCTTTATTTATTTGAGCAATTGCGCTGGATTCCGAATATTTTTGAATTACAACAGTATCGTCATTTTTCTGTGGAGAATTATCCAAATTTTTATATGTTCTGATTAGAAAAAAAAGCGCGATCACGCACAGTATAAAAATAGAAATAAATATCAATGCGAAGCCATTACCTGTTCCTTTCGTGTACATTTAGATCTCCCTTATTGAACATTGGAAACGAACTGGCGAAACTATAACACAGAAAAAAGAAACCCGCTAGGTCCGAAGACATAGCGGGTTCTGGTCGAGCGTGAAGCTCAACGGTTGGAGCTGGCCTAGCGAGGACCGACGTACCATCCGATCGTGTTATGGATTTGGACGGGCTCGACCCGTCCTCCTCCAGCGGTGAACCGAAGTCCACCACCCGGGTGGGGGCACGAGTCGATCCGCATCGTTGCTCCGGATCGGATGTCCTCGACGAAGATGTCGTCCGTCGGGTTCTTGTAAACCCGCACGCGACCATTTTCGAAAATGATCGGGAGACACGAGCTATCGGGAGACACGAGCTATTGAACGCGTACTTCCGCCCTGCCGTCTCGAGCCGTGTCATCTGACACCTCCTTTGTGGTTAGGGATGAGCTTCTTGATTTACTGTTTGCAGTATAGCATATTACATCTACCCTGTCAAGTTCATATATAGCAAGTTCAAGAAACAAATTTCTATTTTTGTGTTTTTTGTGGTAAATTCTCTATTAGAAATTGAAAATTTTTGTAAGCCCCCATAGCTCAATGGTAGAGCAGTTGCCTTTTAAGCAATTGACCTAAGTTCGATTCTTAGTGGGGGCACAAAATTAGAATTATAGACCCCACTCAGCGGGGTCTTTCTTTTTATTAAATATATGCTACAATGACAGAAATCCATTTTATCACTATGAAAGCCCGACCAGTATTTATAGTATTTTTGGTCTTATCGCTAACATTGCTATCCGCAGTTTTTGTTTATCCAAATCTGTTTGATAAATACTACAAATTTTCTCCTTGGAAATTAGGACTAGATTTAATTGGTGGCAGTCATCTGGTTTATGAAGTTGATTTGAGCGGAGTTTCAGCAACTGATCGCGACTCGGTAGTAAATGGCTTAAGAGATGTTATAGAAAAAAGAGTTAATTTATTTGGCGTTAGCGAGCCTCAAGTTTATGTTTCAAAAAGTGGCGAATCTTCCCGCTTAATCGTAGAACTTGCGGGTATTAAAGATGTTAAATCTGCCATTGACCAAATCGGCGCTACGCCCTTTCTTTATTTTGCGGAGGAAACTAAATTAGACAACGCTGGTCAGGAGATCGTTGCATATAAACACACTGACCTAACCGGCAGATATATAACTGGCGCAAAATTAGATTTTGATAGCACCTTGGGCGCGCCGCAAATAAGTTTAAGTTTTAATGACGAGGGAGCCAAAATATTTGAAGAATTAACCGGACGGCTCGTTGGAAAACCATTGGCAATTTTTTTAGATAACTCATTAATTCAATCACCAATCGTTCAAGAAAAAATTAGCGGTGGCAGAGCCCAAATAACTGGACGCTTTACCATTAAAGAAGCTAAACAAATAGTGGAAAGATTTAATGCTGGAGCCCTACCGGCGCCTATTAAACTAATAAGTCAGCAAACAATCGGCGCATCTTTGGGAAATGACTCTTTACAAAAAACAATCTGGGCAGGAATTATAGGCACTATTTTAGTAATCACTTTTATGATTCTTTATTATAGGGGCTTTGGATTAATAGCGTCATTGGCCTTAATTATTTATACAGCGCTTACTCTAGCAATATTTAAACTATTCGGAATAACTATGACGCTAGCAGGCATTGCCGGCTTGATTCTTTCTATTGGCATGGCAGTTGATGCCAATATTTTAATATTTGAAAGAAGGAAAGAAGAAATAAAAAAGGGAGCGTCAAAAATAAACGCCATAGAAGAGGGGTTTCGCCGAGCATGGCCATCAATCAGGGACTCAAACATTACAACCATAATCACCGCTGTTGTTTTATATTATCTGACCACGGGATTCGTTAAGGGTTTCGCCCTAACACTTTTGATAGGAGTTCTAATGAGTATGTTTAGCGCCATTACAGTTAGTCGAGCTTTATTACGTGTATTTATTAAACAAAATGCTTAATATTATTGGCAATAAATATATATTTATAACCATCGCTGTCTTGATGACAATGGCAAGCATTGCTTCAATGGCTATATTTGGATTTAAACCGGGAATCGATTTTATCGGAGGAACATTGTGGCAATTAAAAATAGAAACTGCAGACATTGTAAGTCTTAGGCAATTATTTATTGAAGATTTAAAAGTGAAAGAATTGACTATCACCGAAGAGCCGTCCACCAACAGTTTTATTATCAGATTGCCCGAACTGGATGAAAAAACGCACTCTCAATATTTAGAAGTTATCAATAAAAAATTTGATAATAAAACCGAAGAATTATCTTATGAAACTATAGGCCCATCAGTTGGCAAAGAATTAAGGACGAAATCGGCCTACGCTTTTTTTACGGTTCTTTTAACAATCTCTCTCTATATTGCGTTTGCATTTAGAAAGGTTTCTCAACCGATAAAATCATGGAAGTATGGGGTCATAACTTTAGTTACTTTATTTCATGACGCCCTAATACCACTAGGCATGCTCGCGTTTTTAGGATGGTGGAATGGATTAGAAATGAGTACTAATTTCATCGTCGCTATTTTGGTTGTTATGGGATTTTCCGTTCACGATACGATTGTTGTTTTTGACAGAATTAGGGAGAATTTGAAAATAAATAAAGGTGGTAGTTTCGCTAATTTAGTCAATACAAGCATTAATGAAACAATAGCAAGATCAATTAATACTTCATTAACATTAGTATTAGTTTTGATTGCGCTACTTTTGTTGGGATCAGCTAGCTTACAATACTTTGTTCTTGTCATTTTAGTCGGCACAATAGTCGGAACATATTCATCAATATTTGTGGCTAGCCCCTTGCTAGTATTATGGTCCCGCCAATGATATTGACTATTATCAATAGTTATGATAAAATGAGCTATGTTTAATAGTGTGGACAAAATAATAAACACAGCATTGTCCGTACTCTCTGCCCGACAAAAAGAGGTTATTATTGGTCGTTATGGGTTGCAGTCCGGACAACCAATGACCTTAGTGGAGATAGGAAATAGATACGGAGTAACAAGAGAACGAATAAGGCAGATAGAGGCCCAAGCGCTTAATTTAGTTTATAAGCAGTTTGAGAATGATACTTTGAGCGGTTTCGTTAAAGTGGTTGTTAATTATCTGCAAAAATTTAATGGGGTTCGTAGACATGACTATTTATCCAGTGAAGTAAAAAATCTTTACGACAAATCTTCAGTAAAAAATACTGAACAAAAATTTAAATTTCTATTAGAAGCGTGCAAACGAATCAACTTTAGTGCAGAAAACGAAGAGTCCCATTCTTTTTGGTACTTATCTAATAATGATATGGATAAAGCTAAATCTTTTATTAATAAATTAGTTATTTCTTTAAATTCACAAAGAAGTAAATTATCAGGCGGTTTTTCAAGCCAAGACTCTTCAAGTGTTAATTATGTCTCCCTTTCAAGAAAGTTTTCTTCTAATATTTACGGGGATTTTGGCTTATCTGAATGGGGAGAAATTAATCCTAAGGTTTCGCGCGATTGGGCTTATTTGGTTCTTAAAAAAGAAAACAGGCCGATTCATTTTACAAAGTTGGCTATCCTTATCAACAAGCACAGAAAATTAAGACAAGTGAATCCGCAAACTATTCACAATGAATTAATTAAAGACGAAAGATTTATTTTAGTTGGAAGGGGAACTTATGGATTGAAAGAATTTAATATAGTTCCGGGCACCGCCAGAGAAGTTATTTATCACTTTCTTAAGAAACAAGGCCCAATGCCGGCTAAGGACTTAGTAAAATTAGCAATGAGTCACAGAACCTTTAAAGAGAAGACACTTTTGCTAAGCTTACGTAATAAAAAATATTTTCAAGTTTCTAACGAAGGAAAGTATTTTGTTAAAGAATCCTAGGGACTGTTGCCGATCTCTCTTTTTGATGATTTTTTAAAATTTTCGTAATGAGACGAAAGAAAAAAAGTAAAGCAATGTCAAAGATATTGTTGAACTTTTTTTCTAAAGTCGAATAGAAAATTTTAAAAAAGGGCAAAATATGGAGATTGGTAACAGTCCCTTGAATCGTAGTATAATAAACGCATGGCTTTTTCGATAAACAGCATTACTGCTGGCATCGTTGCATCTGCCTTACAAGTTTTTTATTGGACTTGGTGGTTTCTAGTGCCAATTGTTTTGGTCTTTATTTTTTGGGAATTCTGGCTGTTTTATATAAGAACCCTTTATATAGATAAAATTAAATGGGTATTATTAAGAGTAAAAACACCAAAAGAAATATTAAAAACGCCAAAAACTATGGAGCAAATTTTTGCCGTAGCTTTCGGTATGTATTCTTTTGGCTTGAAACATTTTGAAAAATATTGGCTTGGAAAAGTTGAGTATTGGGCTTCTTTTGAATTAGTGGGATATGCGGGAGGCGTTTACTTTTATATAAGAATTCCTGAAGGATTTAGAAACATGATTGAGTCGGCTATCTATAGCCAATATCCAGAAGCAGAAATAGAAATAGTGGATGATTATATCGATCTTTTACCCGATGTTTTGCCTAATGATATTTATGATGTATTTGGCACTGACTATGTGTTAATTAAACCAGATGCATATCCCATAAGAACCTATCCTTATTTTGAAGCATTAATATCGGAAGAAAAGGTTGATACAATAGCAAATCTTACCGAATCATTATCACGGCTAAAGGCAGACGAAACCGCTTGGATTCAAATTTTAATTCGGCCAATTCTTAGTAAGGACTGGACACCGAAAGCCCAAGAAGAAATTAATAAACTGATAGGAAGAAAAAAACCGCCTCCTCAACCCAATGTTTTTTTATTTGAGACCGGCGTCTTTATTAAGAATCTTCTTTTGGCTATATTTCAGGAACCAACTTGGCCTGAATTAGAAAAACCGAAAGAAGAAAAAATTAGTTTGGCGCAATTTACTAAAGGGGAACAAGATATTATAAGAGGCATAGAAAGTAAAATGTCGAAGCTTGCCTTTGAAACAACTATTCGTTTCCTGTATATTGATCGTAAAGATAAGTTTAGTCGAGGTAATATTGCTTCCATCTTCGCCACTTTTTTTCAGCTTAACGACGAAAGAAGTAATAGCTTAAAGCCCAATACCGCCACAATGACTTCTGTTGCCAAACAACCGTTTAAAGAACAAAGAAAATATTATAAAAAACGCCAAATTTATGACAGATATCGTATTAGAAAAATGCCACACAAGGTTTCTATATTAAATATAGAAGAATTAGCTACTATATATCATTTTCCAAGCACGGTAGTTGAAGCTCCAATGTTAAGAAGAGCAGAATCCAAAAAAGGCGAACCGCCATTATCATTACCAGTAGAATAGTTAGATAAACTCACTATGGAAAATAATCTCATCACAATTTTAGGAGAAACAACCTTTCGTAACCAAGCAAGAAAGTTTGGTATTAAAATAGACGATCGTAGGCGTCATATGTATGTCGTTGGTAAAACCGGCGTTGGCAAAAGCACATTGCTAGAAAATATGATTATCAATGATATTAGGGCGGGCAACGGAATAGCTTTTCTGGATCCGCATGGAGAATCAGCGGAAAAAATATTGGACTTTATTCCGGAAGAAAGAATAAATGACGTTATATACATAGATCCATCAGACACTGATTATCCGATTGCTTTTAATCCTCTGGATCAAGTTACCACGGAATTTAGGCATCTTATCGCCTCCGGCATAATGGGTGTATTTAAAAAAATATGGGTAGATGCTTGGTCTGCCAGAATGGAATACATAATGAATAATACTTTGTTAGCCCTTTTGGAATATCCCGGAACAACCTTATTAGGAATAATGAGAATGTTAAATGATGCTAATTATAGAAAAACTATCGTAGAAAACTTAAAAGATCCTGTTATTAAAAGTTTTTGGGTCAATGAATTTGCCAGATACAGCCAAAAATTTGAGACCGAAGCAACCGCCGCTATTCAAAATAAAGTTGGTCAATTTGTTTCTAATCCATTAATTCGTAATATTTTAGGACAGCCCAAATCATCACTTGATATAAGAAAAATTATGGATGAAGGTAAAATTTTGATATTTAATCTGTCAAAAGGAAAAATGGGGGAAGATAATTCCGCCTTATTGGGAGCGATGATGATTACTAAAATACAATTAGCGGCAATGTCCAGAGTTGATGTATTAGAAAATAAACGTAAAGATTTTTATTTATATGTTGACGAGTTTCAAAACTTTGCTACTGATTCTTTTGCAACAATTTTATCCGAAGCAAGAAAGTACCACTTAAGTCTCACTGTCGCCAATCAATACCTCGGTCAATTGGACGAAAAAGGCAAAGATACTGTTAGAGCGGCTATTTTCGGCAATGTTGGCACTATTTCTGTTTTTAGAGTTGGCGCAGAAGATGCTGAATTTTTAGAAAAGGAATTTATGCCAGAATTTTTAGCAACTGACATGGTTAACTTAACTAAATATAATATGTATATAAAATTAATGATTGACGGAGTAGCTTCGCGTCCCTTTTCCGCAATAACTTTAGCTCCGCACATAAAACCGGATCAATCTTATAAAGACGTCATTATAGAAAACACCCGTTCAAAATATGCGGTCCCTAAAGATCAAGTAGAATCTCGCATAGCATCGGAATGGCTCCCCGAAGGCGCTAAAGCGTTGCAAGAAAAAATGTCTACTAGAAGAGATGAAAGATCATTGGACCAGACATTTAGAAAAGACACGCCTCCATCAGTCCCCAAACAACATAAACCAAGAGATGTCTCCGGACTAAAAGAATTAATAGATAAGTCTTTGAGTCAAAAAAAGCCGCCAGAAGATCAGATTAACTAGACTTTTCCATTCGCTCAACATATTCTCCTGTTTCAGTATTGACTCTTACAATGTCTCCGGAATTAATAAATAAGGGAACGGATATTTTTGCGCCGGTTTCTAATTCGGCCGTTTTAGTACCGCCTTGAGCAGTATTACCTCTTTCTCCTGGTGGGGTATCTTTAACTAACAAATCAACCTTAATAGGCCCCTTTATGTTAATTATTTTATCTTTAAATTTTAGGGATAAGACCTCGGTGTTGGGCTTTAAAAATTGTCCTTGCGAGCCCACAATTTCTTCAGTAAGAAAAAATCTATTAACTGGATTATCTTTTTCAGAAAACCAATATTGGTCTCGATTGTGATAAAGATATTTTACCGGCTCTCTGACAATTTCCACTTCTTCAAAATTTTCATTCTGGTGAAAATTTCTAGTAATAACTTTGCCATTAAGCAAATTTTTCATTTTAACTTGAGCCACAGCCTTTCTTTGTTGCATTCTTACAAAAGA
>CAZATK010000002.1:0-44880 GCA_964488085.1 uncultured Candidatus Saccharibacteria bacterium | reverse complement strand
AATTTTTCATTTTAACTTGAGCCACAGCCTTTCTTTGTTGCATTCTTACAAAAGAGTATTCCAAAACTTCGTACGGAGCGCCTTCGTAAATAAAGACGGTACCTATTCTTAAATCATTATAATCAAGCATAGTGAAAGACATTTTAGCATAGAGATAATAGAGATATCAATAAAATCAAAACATAGCACTTTTCCACGATCGTGGAAAAGTGCTATATTTTGACTGAAAATAAATGCTGTGTTATTTTGGGTAATTGGCAAAATAAATAATAAAATAATTAATAAAATGAAGTCTCTAAAAGCAAAAAAGGTTTTTGTCGCCATGAGCGGAGGAGTGGACAGCTCTGTGGCCACCGCGCTTTTAAAACAACAGGGATTTGATGTGATTGGGGCCCATATTAAGTGCTTTAATATAGACGGTTGCGAAAAAAAAGATGCCGAAGACGCCAGACGTGTTGCCGAACAATTAGATATTCCTTTTTATGTTTTTGATTTAGAAAAAGAGTATAAGGAAAAAGTTGTCCGCTATATGGTTGAAGAATACAAAAAGGGATTAACGCCCAATCCCGATGTTATGTGTAATAAAGAAATCAAGTTTGGTCTTTTTTTAAAAAAAGCATTGTCACTTGGAGCAGATTACATCGCTACTGGACACTATGTTAGAAAATTTTCAAAAAAAATACCTAAATTGAATCCGCCAGCTGGCGGAGAAAATTATACATTGAAAATTGCACGCGATACCAATAAAGATCAGTCCTATTTTCTTTGGACATTAACTCAAAAACAATTAAAACGCTGTCTTTTCCCTATAGGTGATTATAAAAAATCAGAAGTCAGAAAATTAGCCAAAAAATTCAACCTTTTAACATCGGAGAAAAAGGATTCGCAGGGGATTTGTTTTTTGGGCAAAATAACTTTAAAAGATTTTTTAAAACAATACATTCCAGAAAAAAGAGGTGAAATTTTAACTACTTCTGGAAAAATAATAGGGGAACACGACGGCTCTCATTTTTATACTATCGGCCAACGCCACGGATTAAATATTGGCGGTACAAAATCACCGTTATATGTAGCTGAAAAAAATTCAGAGAAAAACACATTAACAGTTGCGGAAGGGAAGAAAAATTCGGCCCTCTATAAAAAAGAAGTTATGTTAGAAAAAATAAATTTTCTTAATTCTAGAATTATCAATAGTCCGGTTAAAATTTTTGCCAGAGTTAGATATCGACAACCGCTCGCACAAGCTAAATTATTTAAAGATGGTAAATTATTATTTGATAGGCCTCAAAAATTTATTGCTCCGGGACAATCTGCTGTTTTTTATAGTAAAGACAAAGAATTGCTGGGTGGGGGAGTAATTTGCTAGAATCGGGCAAATGTTATTGCACGATATATTCTTTTGGCTGTCCGTTTTTTTCTTAATCGGCATTTTTTTAGCATCTTTGATTCCAAGTTTTTTATTTGCCGTAATAATGGCTTTTTTGTTTTTTATTATTTTTTTACTTTTCAATAAAAAATACCTGGCATTGCTTTCGCTGATAATAATAGTAGGGTCAGTATATTATATTGCTTTTGATTTTTATCAAAAACCAGAAAGCATTGCTTCCGAAGGGATAATAATTCAAGCCAAACAACGCCTTAATTATCAAGAGCTTGTTTTAGATAATAAAATAAAAATTATTACGACCAGATATCCTCAATATTATTATGGCGATCAAATTACATTTCAAGGAAAAATTAAAGAATCGCAATCTCCGCACTTTATTGGTTTTGTAAGTTATCCAGATATTAATTTAATTGCTCAAAATAAAGGCAACGCAATAAAAGCTAATTTAATTAAATTAAGAATCGCTTTTGAAGAAAATATTAAAAGAGTTCTTCCTCACGACAAAGCCGTTTTTCTTTCCGGATTAACTGTGGGCGATATTAGCGAAATATCTCCGGATTTTGATAAAAAAATAAAAGCCAGCGGTACTTCTCATTTAGTTGCGCTTTCCGGTTACAATATCAATATCATAACAAATAATTTAGGCTGGCTTCTTGGATTCTGGCCGACAGTTTTATTTATTATCGCTTTTGTAATCATGACTGGAGCCGAGGCGTCTTTGGTGAGAGCCGCCATTATGGGAATTATTTTAATTGTGGCTCAAAAAAATGAAAGGGTTTATCAACATCGCAACGCCATAACTTTCACAGCATTGGCAATGGTCTTATATGATCCGAAAATTCTAGTTTTTGATTTGGGCTTTCAACTCTCCTTTTTAGCGCTTTTGGGAATTATTTATATAAAACCTTTTTTAGAAAAAATAAGTCGCTGGAAAAATGATTTAGTTTGGCCAACTATTGCTGCTCAACTTGCGGTTCTTCCTATTATAGTGATAAAATTTGGCGGATTTAATCCTTTGTCTCCATTAGCCAATATTCTTATTACCCCTGCCATTCCCTATACAATGGCTTTGGGATTTATAGCTGGAACAACGGGATTTGTATCCTATCATCTTTCTTTTCTAACGGCGTGGTTCGCCAATGTCTTTCTAATTTATGAAACGATTATTATTAATCTTTTTGCTATTTCTTTTTAATATTGTCGCTTGGGCTCAAATTTGGAATCTTCATAAAAACAACAGCAAGCCTGTCGAGCTATATTTTTTAGATGTCGGTCAAGGCGATAGTGAATTAATAGATTTTGGTGATGTTCAATTTCTTATTGACGGCGGTCCTAACGCGCAAGTCTTGAGCAATTTAGAAAAAATATTACCGACTACTGACAGGTATATTGATTTGGTTATTTTGACTCATCCGCATTTAGATCACCTTGGCGGTTTGATTGATGTTTTTCAAAATTATGAGATTGGGACTCTTATTGATAATGGAATGGAGCATAGTATCTCCCAATACAAAGATTTTCAAAAGGAGGTCTCTGATAAATCTATTCAACATTTGACGGTAAAAGAGGGGGATAAAATAAAATATAAAGATTGGCTGATAGAAATTATTTCGCCATCTTCCAACGAACCGTCTTCAACCAAAGACATTAAGGACATTCACGACAAAACTATTGTGTTTGAATTAAATTCGCCAGCTGGCGAAGAAAATTTTAACGCATTGTTCACCGGAGATATAAATTTTGCGGTGGAAGAAAAGTTATTGCGAAAATATAAAAAGGGGCTATCAGCGGATTTATTAAAAGTCAGCCACCACGGCTCTAAAAATTCTACAAGCAGTAAATTTCTAAAATTCGTGAAACCTAAAATTGCCGTCATTGGAGTAGGAAAAAATTCTTATGGACACCCCAATCCGCAAACAATTAACAGATTAAAAGACGTTGGCGCATCTATTTATACAACTATAGACAATGGCTTAATTAAGATTATTCCAGAAAAAGAAAATTTGCATATCTTCAGTGAAAAATATTAAAATAAAGATTATTATGAAAAGAACTTACGTAGCAGATATTGGGTCAGAAGAGGGCAATAAAATTACCCTTATGGGCTGGGTTGGGGCAAGAAGAGATCATGGAAAAATAATATTTATAGATATGAGAGATCAGCGCGGCATAGCTCAACTGGTTTTTTTATCAAAAGAAAAGGATTTATTTGAAAAGGCAGGCCATCTTCGTCCCGAGTGGGTTATTAAAGTATCGGGCATGGTAAATAAAAGGCCTGAAAATCTTGTTAATCCGGAAATAGCTAGTGGTAAATGGGAGGTTCTTGTCAGCGATTTAGAAGTTTTAAATCAATCTAAAACACCGCCCATTGCCGTTGATACCGATGGTTATGAAATAGGAGAAGAAAATAGATTAAAGTACCGTTATCTGGATTTGCGCCGCCCTCGTTTGCAAAAAAACATAACAGCGCGCCACGAGGTGGTTAGTTTTATTAGAGATTATCTTAATGAAAAAGATTTTGTGGAAATTGAAACGCCGGTTGTTTCCAAAGCCAATACAGAAACGGGCGCACGCAATTATTTAGTTCCCTCACGACTCCATCCCGGAAAGTTTTACGCGCTCGCGCAATCTCCCCAACAATACAAACAATTATTAATGGTCTCTGGATTTGAAAAATATTTTCAAATAGCCAAATGCTTTCGCGACGAAGACACCCGCGGAGACAGACAGCAAGAATTCACGCAACTTGACTTAGAAATGAGTTTTGTTGAAAAAGAAGATATTATGAGTTTGACTGAAGATTTGTATATAAAAATTGTTAAAGAGCTCTTTCCTGATAAAAAAATTTCGCAAACGCCCTTTCCTCAATTTACTTACGCAGAAGCTATGGAGAAATACGGGACTGATAAACCAGATTTAAGAAAAGATAAAAACGATCCCAATGAATTGGCTTTTGCTTGGATCACAGATTTTCCATTTTTTGAAAAAACAGACAATGGCAAATGGACATTTACCCACAATCCTTTTTCCGCTCCCAAAAAAGAACACATGGAATGGTTAATGAAAAAAACTAATATAAGTGAAATAAAAACAGAACAATATGATTTAGTTCTCAATGGACATGAAATTGGCGGAGGAAGCATTCGCAATCATAAACCCGAAGCGTTAAGGGCGGTTCTTGAAATAATGGGAATGAGCGAAGAAAAAATAATAAATAGTTTTGGCCATATGATTGAGGCGTTATCTTATGGCGCTCCGCCTCATGGCGGTATAGCTCCGGGCATCGATCGTTTTTTAATGATACTAATGAACGAACCAAATATTCGTGAGGTAATTGCTTTTCCAAAAACAGGAGATGCGCAGGATTTAATGATGGAATCTCCAAGTGAAATAAGCAAAGATCAGTTAAAGGATTTGGGGCTTGAAATAAAAAAGTGAATCTAAAAGAAGAGCGAACGCTAGTTATTATAAAGCCGGACGGCATACAAAGAACTCTTACAGGAGAAATTATTAAGCGCTTTGAGAGAACCGGCCTTAAACTTGTTGGGATGAAAATGATGACAGCTACGCCCAAACTTATTGAAAAGCATTATCTTCTTGACCCTAATTGGAAATTGATAACCGGACAAAAAACCATTGACTCGTATAAGAAAAAGGGTAAAAAACCGCCATCAGAAGATCCTTTAAAAATCGCAGAGATGGTGCTCAAAAATCTTAAACATTACATGAGCTCCGAACCATTGATAATTATGGCATGGGAAGGGCCACATGCGATTAGTATAATAAGAAAAGTTGTTGGCGGTACCGAACCACTAACATCGGATGTTGGCACAATAAGAGGGGATTTTTCCGTTGACTCTTATGAAATGGCCGATACTAACGGCCGATCCGTAAGAAATCTAATTCACGCTTCGGGCAATGCGTCTGATGCTGTAAAAGAAATAGATTTGTGGTTTGAAAAAGAAGAGTTGAATAGTATTTTAGAATGATTGTGATACAATAATTATAGAACTCCGCCTTTAAGATTCCGGGCTAAATATCAATTTTTAGGAAGATCAATATCGCTTGGTTCTGAGGAACTAAGTTGCGATCATCCAACCTGGCTTTTGCCGGAAGAATCTTACAGGCGGGGTTCTATATTAGAATAAAAAAGCTCCTTTCGGGGGTTTTTTGTTGGTTTTGCCAAGCTATTGACAAATAATCATTAATCTGCTATACTGTAGAAAGTTGAAGATGACATAGGGTCGTCTTCTCCCTTAGCAAAAGGAGCTAGTCATGTCAGCAAACGATGGCGTCTACGTCCTTGCCACCAAAGGCAGCCGTGGCAAAAAGGAGTACAGGATCGCTCACGCGCAGGCGATCGAGAACCTGAGCGACGGGAGCGGCGGACTGGACGTCGAATGCGTCCGCGAGCTCTTCGGCAATAGTCGTGTCTTCACCGACATGAAGATTGCCCAGGGCTATGCCCAGCGCGTCTACGACGAAGCGGAGAGGAGCTCCGGTGACGTCGTGGTGTACGGAATCGTCGCCCTGAACTACTCGCACATTCGCTTCCCGCAAGCGAGTGTGGAGAGCGAGGAGAGCCAGGAGCCGGTACTCATTCCCTTCCCAGGAGAAGAGGAGGAAGAGGAGTGGGATTCGGACCTCCTGGAAGACTAGTAAGTGAACTAAACATCACTTACTAATCGCCTAGAAGATATAATCGATCTTCTAGGCGATTTTTTTTATTTTAAATTCTCCACTTAATTATAAAAATATGGTATAAATGCTTCATAAACTTTATTATGTCAAATCTAGAAAAAATAAGAAATTTCTGTATTATTGCTCACATTGATCACGGCAAATCTACTTTAGCCGACAGATTATTGGAAATGACGGGGACAATTGAAAAACGAGCAATGAAAGAACAATATTTAGATCAACTGGAATTGGAACGAGAACGGGGAATTACAATTAAAATGGCGCCAGTCCGCATGATTTATAAGGATCATATTCTGAATTTAATTGACACTCCGGGACATAATGATTTCAGTTACGAGGTGTCTCGGGCTTTAACCGCCGTAGAAGGAGCAATTTTATTAGTTGATGCCACTCAAGGAATCCAAGCCCAAACATTAGCTAATTTTGAAAATGCTAAAAAGGCAAATTTAAAAATTGTCGGAGCCGTTAATAAGATAGATTTAAATCCTTCTCAATTAGAAGATGTCATTGAAGATTTGGCCGCGTTATTAAATATCAAAAAAGAAGATATTATAAAAATTTCAGGAAAAACGGGGGAAGGTGTGGATTTTTTGCTTGATCAAATAATTGAACAAATTCCTCCACCCAAAAAACAAAAAGAAGTATCTAGAGCGCTTGTGTTTGACTCTCTTTATGATGACCATAAAGGAGTAATTGCTTTTGTTCGCTTGTTTGGCGGGCAATTTAAAAGAGGGGATTCTGTGAAATTTCTAGCCAACAATAGCCAAGCTAATATTAAGGAGGTGGGATATTTTTATCCTCAATTAAGAAATTGCGAGCAATTAAATGATGGGGAAATTGGTTATATTGCCACCGGCATTAAAGACCCGGGGTTATTAAAAATAGGAGATACTATCATAAATTCGAAATTCGAAATTCGAAATTCGAAATTAGAAGACCTGGCCTTACCCGGCTATCAAGAACCGCAACCGGTTGTTTTCGTATCATTTTATCCGGAAGAAAATGATAATTATGAAAATCTAAAAAAAGCCCTGGCAAAATTAAGATTAACTGACGCTTCATTAAATTTTCATCCTGAATCTAGCGAAATATTGGGAAGGGGATTTAAGGGCGGATTTTTAGGAAGATTGCATTTTGAAATAACCGCCGAAAGATTAGAAAGAGAATTTAAGATTAAAACAGTTCACAGTTTTCCCTCTGTTGCCTATAAAGTTCTTCCAATTGGAAAACAACAAGAATATTTAGAAATTAAAAATCCGAAGGATTTTCCCTTGGACTACCAAGAGGCTTTAGAACCGATCACTAAAGTAGAAATTTTATCTCCGCCAAAATATTTAGGCAGTATTTTATCTTTAAAAGAAATTTTTCGTTTCGGCAATTTTGAAACAAAAACCTTGGGCAATAAAGTTTTATTATCGGCCAAATTACCTCTGGCAGATTTAATAAGCGATTTAGACGATAAATTAAAATCATTATCCGAAGGATACGCTTCTATGAGCTATGAATTGATTGGCTATGAAAAAAGTAAATTGGAAAAATTAGAAGTATTAATCTCTGGCCATTTAGTTCCGGGACTAACAAGAATTTTGCCTCAAGAAAAAATTCCGAGAGAAGCAAAAATAACAGTAGAGCGATTGAAAGAATTCTTACCAAAACAACAATTTACACAAGCCATTCAAGCGGCGGTTAAAGGCAGAATAATTTCTAGAGAAACAATTCCAGCCATGAAAAAAGATGTTACCGGCTACCTATACGGCGGAGATAGAACCAGAAAAATGAAATTATGGAAAAAACAACAAAGAGGAAAAACGAGGTTGAAAGAAGTGGCACAACAAAGTGACATAAAAATTCCCGCCAACATCTTTAAAGAATTACTTAAGAAGTAGTTGGCGAGGCTCGCCGTAAGGCGGCCGGCTTCTGTTTTTAAAGAATTATTAAAAAAATAAATGCTAGAATAAAGGTATGAGGTTTTTTTTAGTGTTAATTTTGATGATGGCTATCGGAATGTTCGCTGTCCAGCTTTATAGACTGATTGGACAATATAATAATGTAAAAAGGGAACAATTCGCAATAAATGCGGAGCTGGAAGCCATTAAAATAGAAAATGAAAAATTAACTGCCGATTTGGATTATTTTAACCAAAAAGAACACTTAGAAAGAGAGATGAGAAAGGCAGACTATGCCCTACCCGATGAAAAAGTATTAATAATTATTCCGGAAATAAAATAATGAGGTATTTTGTCACCATATTTTTTATAGTATTAGGTTCAGGTTTTGGGACATTTTATTTAGTTCGTCAAGGATGGTATCCAGTAGCCATAATCAATTCAGAAATTATTTGGGGATATAATCTTGATAAGGAAGCAAGAGTTGCGGAATATTATTATCAACAATCGTTGACTACTTCTGAAAAAGAAGGTTTAAAAAACAACAATAATAAGCAAGTCAGAGTAGCTGTTTTAAAAAATATTATTGAAAGAAAATTAGTTTCAGATGCCTTAAGACAAAAATTAAATAATATTGAACTAACGGCTTCTATAAATAACATTATCAGCCCGTATTTAGAAAACCCTAATCTAGAACAAGCGGCTGTTGCGCTATATGACTTAAATCTGGCAGATTTTTATAAGCTAATAGTCATTCCTCAAGCAGAGAAAGAACTATTGCTTAAACAACTTCAAGAAGAAGGAGTAAGCTATTCGGACTGGCTTTCTCAAGCTGAAAAATCTGCGAAAATTATTCTTTTAACAAAAGATTTTTAGTAATTCAATAAACTCACTATAGGCGGGATTAGTATAGTGGCAATACACGACCCCTGCCTGCCGGCAGGCAGGTTCCCAAGCCCCCATACCAACTGTTAGAAGCATGCGAGTGTAGTACAGTGGCAGTACAATAGCTTCCCAAGCTATAGACGAGGGTTCGATCCCCTTCACTCGCTCAAAACCACATCAATTGGTATGGGGGTAAAGTTGAACTTCTAATAATTTTAATATATAAAGAAACAGTAATGTTTCCGCAGAACTTTGACATCAATATTGAAAGGTCTCTATGTCCCACAAAAGATTCGCATCAATCAAAGCTCTTGTTTCTAGCGTCAGCGGTGTCCTTAATAATAATCAGGACATAATTGGCGATCTGGATGGCAAGCCATTTATGGCCATGACGCGTAGCCACTATGATGGTCAAGGCATTTCATTACTTCGGGCTATCGGCATTCCCATTGCTTTCGTAAATAGCGAAGTCTTGAAGCCAACCGATTCCATCGTTAATCTTGTAAAAAGATGGAATAATCTTCCTTCTGCCTCTAAACAAACAGGCGAAGGAGGATGGCCAGCCGTCGAAATTATTGATGGTGTAGTTGGTATAGAGCAAATAGCTCCGGTTGAAGAATGGCTTAATAGACTTTATTTAACCTTCGCTGATTGCGCAGTAATAGGACACGATTTAGTTCAATTACCGCTTTTGAAAAAAGCGGCCTTACGAATTGCCCCAGCTCAAGCAGAAGAGGTTGTTAAACAACTAGCTCACTACGTGACGCCACGATCAGGTGGCAATGGCGCCTTGCGTGATTTTGCTAATCTTATGTTAGAAGCGCGGGGAATCGATCCGACAACGCTCCCCACACGATAAATCATCCCCCAATAAACACGGGGGCTTTTTATTATTGTTATTATTCCAAACACAATCTTTTGACGATCGTCAAAAGATTGTGTTTATTACAAAAGATTGTTAATTAGTCAAAAATTTGTTAGATTTCTAACCACGCCGACGTAGTTCAGTGGCCCGCCTCGCCTTGACGAGCAAGGCGAGTCGAGGCGGGCAGAACAATGTCCGATATTATATAAATTTTGCCAGCGTAGCTTAGTGGTAAAGCAGTCCCTTCGTAAGGGAAAGACCGTCGGTTCAAATCCGACCGCTGGCTCAAAATTGCTTTGGCAATTTTGAGAGAGGATCGTCAGTAGGTGGTCCGCTCCAACATGCCTTTAAACTACTACGAAAGTATGTTAAAATAAAAACATGAAACGAAAGTGGCTACTAATTTCTCTCTTTTCTTTAATCAGCATAACTATTATTTTTCTTGTCATATGGCAACAAACTTCTCTTCCAGTATTTAATCCAATTCCCTATCAAAACGGAGAGATGCCTCCACGTTTCGGTCCAGTTCCCTCACAGACATTGCAATATTCACCATCTATTTTTATCACTCGTCAACATACCATTGCCACAACTGCTACGGATGGCAGGTTGGTCAATCGTAAAGATTACATCTTGTACATTAAGGGCGATGGAGCAGTACGATACTTTGGCCCTGAGCCCACAGTTCCAAAGATGGGGCAATTGAATGAACGGCAATTGTCACAGTTTGTGGAGTTTTTAAGTAATGGATTCTTTGCTGTTGAGCAGAATGCTTTTATTCCTTGCGGTTATGAGCAAAGACCTGGTATAAATGAGAATTACCAATTTTCGTTTGAAAGTTCTGACGGACAAACTATCACCGATCCGTATGGCAAGACATTTGGTAGGCATGCTTTTACCGTCACTAATTTTGACCGAGAAAATGTCTGCGCGGGACATTTCTATATTGAAGCGCTCAATGAAGAATTTGAAAAAATTCTTGCTAGCCTGCATCCTGCTTCTGCCCCCAATCATCGATATCTTACCGAGGATAAGTATTGTGAACAAGATTCTGATTGTCACGTACTGGAATCAAGATGTTCCGTTAAGACTCTCATCAATAGATATCGTGAAAACGAATTCCAACAAATGCAACTAAAGAAACAAAGAAGTATGCTAGGTGGATGCCCTTCCCTTTCTTCAGAAGATAGACGACTTCAAAGTGCTCGTCCTGCGTGTCGGCAAAATAAGTGTGTTTTTGAGTAATATTCAGACTGACTTTCACACAGCATATATTATTCTTTTAATTGCGAACTAGACTTAATAGGGGAAGTTGTTTGTTGGTATAATTACACCGACGTAGTTCCTTCCTTCGGTCGCCTTAGGCGACCTACGGCGGGCAGGCAAAATTTATGCAACCATTAACTGGAAAATACGACAAGAATAATGCCCATCTTACTGTTTACGCCGGCGCCGGCGGAGATGACGCTAAAGATTGGGCCAATATGCTATTTAATATGTATATTAAATATGCCCAAAAAAGAGGGTGGAAAATTATTATTACCGACGATAGGGTAATGGAAATAAAGGGGGAGTATGTTTATGGAAATTTAAAAAAAGAAACCGGCGTGCACCGACTAGTAAGAATCTCTCCGTTCTCCGCAAAAAAACTAAGGCATACTTCGTTTGCACTCGTAGAAATAGTGCCGGAACTGCCGGAGATGGATGAACGAAATTTGCAAATACCCCCAGAAGATTTAAAAGTGGAAATGTCCCGCTCTAGCGGACCCGGCGGACAAAATGTTAATAAAAGAGAAACGGCTGTCCGCATTGTGCATTTACCCACCGGCATTAGCGCTGCTTCCCAAGTGGAACGCTCGCAAGTACAAAATAAAGAAAGAGCTCTCAAGGCTCTGAAAGCGAAATTATTTCAATTAATGGAACAAAGGCAAGAAAAAGAATTAAGTAATTTAAAAACAAAAGTAACTCCCGAATGGGGCAATCAAATAAGATCTTATGTGCTCCATCCTTACCAATTAGTTAAAGACCATCGGACTAAAGTTGAACATCATAATCCCGACGCGGTGCTTGACGGCGAACTTGATAAGTTTATATCAGCAGAGCTAGAATAGTAGTGTTATACACTAAAAAATGATTCAGTTTGTTAATGTTTCTAAAATATATAATAGCAATGGAAATAAAGCCGTAGCGCTTGAAGATGTCAATTTAAAAATTGAACACAAGGAGTTTGTTGCTTTGGTAGGAAAATCAGGAGCTGGCAAATCAACCCTTATAAAATTACTGATAGGAGAAGAAAAACCGACCAAGGGCAGAATTATATTGGGAAGCCAAGAAGTAAATAAACTCAAACCAAGAGAACTGCCTCAACTGCGCCGTCAAGTAGGCGTAATATTTCAGGACTTCCGACTTTTACAAGGCAAAAATGCCTATGAAAATATTGCCTTTGCTATGGAGGTGGAAGGAAGGCGCCAAACAGAAATTAAAGAAACAGTGCCTCAAATATTGGATATGGTTGGCTTAATAGATAAAACTCACAATTTTCCCCATGAATTATCCGGTGGAGAAAAACAAAGAGTGGCTATTGCCCGAGCCATGATAAATCGGCCGGCGGTAATAGTCGCTGATGAGCCAACGGGAAATTTAGATCCAATGAATACTTGGGAAATTATAAAATTATTATTAAAAATTAATGAGCTAGGAACAACAATTATTCTCGCAACTCACAGCAAAGACATTATTAACGCTTTAGGCAAAAGGGTTATCAGTATGGAAAATGGAAAAATTATTCGCGATGAAAAAAATGGGAGATATATATTGTAATGCTAAATTCACTGTTAAGATTAGTTAAATACGGATGGCAACATTTTTGGAGAAACAAATGGCTTTCTTTGGCCACATTGTTTATTATCGTGCTTGCTCTTATAGTTTTTGAAATGCTGATTGTTTTTAGCGTTATAACGAAAACCGGCCTAGAAATTCTTAAAGATAAAATTGATATTTCTGTTTATTTTAAAATAGCGACCCCCGAAGCAGAAATTCTGAAAATAAAAAAGACCATAGAAGAATTGTCCGAAGTGGATAAGGCGGAATATATTTCTAAAGAAAAAGCGTTAGAAATATTCAAAGAAAAACATAAAAATGACCCGACGATAATTCAAGCGCTGGAAGAATTAGACGAAAATCCCTTATCTTCATTAATAAATATTAAAGCCAAAGACCCGACCTTTTATTCCGTCATTGCTTCCAAATTAGATAACAACGAATGGCGCCCACTAATAGAAAAGGTTACTTATACTCAAAATAAAGTAGTTATTGAAAGACTGGGAAAAATAGTGGACATTGGTAATAAATTAGGATTAATTCTAACAATATTATTGTCTATCTCCGCAATTCTTGTAACATTCAACACGGTTAGTTTGGCAATTTACTCCAACCGAGAAGAGATTGGGATTATGCGTTTGGTGGGAGCACCCAATTATTTTATTACAGGCCCATATATAGTTGAGGGAATAATTTATGGGGTATTAGCAGCTGTAATCAGCATGTTAATATTTTGGCCGATTGCTTATTGGGCATCGCCATATTTAAAATTTTTTCTTACTAATTTAGATTTAAGAATATATCTGTTTGATAATATTTTTAAATTATTTGGATATCAGCTTTTATTCGGCATTGGTTTAGGAATTATTTCCAGTAATTTTGCTATAAGAAAATATTTGAAAATATAAGAAATGCTATGACATTTCTTGAATTTCCGTCGCTCGCCCATCACGAAAATAAATTTTCGCGTGGGCTCGCTAGAAAATATAATGATTAGAGAACTGACCGTAACTGGCAGTTATTTTGATGTTGGATACCAAATAGGCAGTTTTGGAAGGAAAATAATTAAACAACTTTTACAAAAAAACCGTAAAATATTTGAAACGGTTCTTAATAAAAAGAGATTGCAAATTGAAAAAACTCAAAAGTTTATTCAAAAAAAAGCGCCCTATTTACTGGAAGAACTGCGGGGCATAGCCATGGGCGCAAAAGTTAATTATAATTTTATATTTTTAAGAAATTTCCCTGAAATAACTAATTCTTCAGGCGGATGCACTACAGTATTAATAAAAAATAAAAAAGATTTTTTTGTTGCCCATAACGAAGACGAGGATGATTCTTTAATAAATGAAAATTTTGCTCTTATTCAATTTAATTTAAAAAACGGCTTACGATACAATTCATTTGTATTAATAGGAGAATTACCTAACAATGCATTTTCATGGAATATGGCCGGAATCTTTTGTTGTGTGGATACAATCGTTCCATTTAATTGCGATAATCTATCTTATTTACCCAGATATTTTGAATCAGCCCTGTTGATAGAACAGGCTAGTTTAAAAAACGCCATTCAGTTTCTTAAAAAAAATAGGAATTGTTCCGGATTTCATTATCTATTGGCCGACACTTTAAATAAAAAAGCGGTGTCCATAGAAAAATCCGGCAAAACAACTAGCGTAAAAAAAATAAATAATTTTTTTTACCACACTAATCACCACATTCATAATAAATTTTCTAAAAAATATACTAATAAAGAAAACTTTGGCACAAGCAAGGCGAGATTAGCGATATGCGCAAGCTTATTAAACAAAAATGACTATCAAGAACAAGTGATTAAAACTTTAACTACTAAATTTAAAAGACCGTTCATCAAAAATGATTCTAGGAAGACATTTGCTACGGTTATATGCGATATTAATAAAAAAAATATAAAAATATTTAACGATGATGAAGATGTTATACTTAAGAAGTGCTGAGGTTTTTTATAATACCGTTAGTTATTGGTACGCTTTTATTTTCACAAACCGGACTGGGACAAGCCCTTCGACGCGACTCAGGGCAAGCATCGCAACCGGAAGAAATTTTACTTTTATCCAGATTGCGAGATTTAACTTTAACCGGTTATACCGGCGGTTTTATTTTGGATCCTAATGATCCAAAATCTAAATATTTAGTTAGACAATTATTTTTGAGTCTAGATAATGAATTTAAAAATGACTCTGTTTTTCGTTATAATTTTCTAAAGTATTTAGAATATGCGGGGAATGCCCTAGCTAAAAAACAAAATCTTAATCAAGATCAAAAATTGGCATTAGCTCGCATAAAAGAACTTATTGAAACAGGCAACATAAGAGGAACAGGGTCATTGGGACGAAAAATATTATTTAGCATAATTTTCCCTCTTGGAATTATTCATAAATCACAAGATTATTCAGTTAAATTTCTTGACCAGAGCATGAAGGGAATAGAAATTCCGGATATGTCCGGAAGATTGTTTACCCTATCAGATTTAGAAAGAATAAAAAATCTAATAAATGGCATAGAGTGTCCCGTTAATGACGCGGGAGGGAAATTATTTCAGTTGGAAGATATTGAGACATTAAAACGAGCTTTTGAACAATTTAATCTTGATCGTGAGAAATATGAAACAAATCCAAAAAAATATAACGAAGAGTATTTAAATGTGTTATGGCAAAATTTTCGTGATTCTTCCCAAATTGTTCTTCTTTTTAAAGAATTTTTTAGTAATAATGAAAATATAAAAAAATTCAAATCGGAAGAGTTATATTTACGCGAGGGTTATGTTATGGCTCTTGAGAATCTTCTCAAGCATAGCACCGAATATGTATTATTTTATGGAAAATCACGTAATCCCACAACAGAAGAATACAATAAGATGTTGAAGGGTCTTCAAGAAAACGAAAGTATTTTAAGAATAAACAAAGAACGCCTTGAAACACTAAAGAGAGGCCTTTAGGGTTTTATTATTATTCCCTGACCCGTTGGCAAACACAAAATAGGCACTCCTTTTTCTTTTGCAAATTTATCAAATGCGTCATGTTGTTCTTCGTAGCCCTTGTGTCCATAATCATCTAAAAGCACAATCGCCCCGCTTGTCATTTTATTCCAAAAATACTCGGCAGCAGCTATTTCCGGAATCACACAATTCATATCAATGTGTAAATAAGCCACTTTTTCTGGCCTCACTTGCTCTAATACTTCTGGTACTACACCTTTTATGATAATAACATTAGAAAATACTTTAAATGCTTTTTCAACAAACTCATACATATTTGGAGTATATATTTTTTTATAAGACTGATTACGAAACTTGTCCTTGAGAGAAAGATACCGTTCATCTAATCCTTCATAAGTATCTATAAGATAAAACTTCTTATTTAGATTCTTAAAATCAATATATTCCATAACCACACGACTCGTTGAGGCGTAAGCCACACCACATTCCACAAAATCACCGTCTAATTTTTTTCCAATATCCGCCGCCCAACATGCTACATGTTTACGCCAATTTGCCGGCATTCCCAAATAAAAATGTCCTTCTTTTTCCGCTATGTCTAAGCTCTTTTTAAAACGATCTTCACGCAAAAATTCACATAAATGATAAGTGAGCAGATCATCCTCAAAATATGCTGGCTTTTGCCTAACTAATTTCAATAATTTTATAATTATTTCCATTGCTGCCGGACTTGGAATCGAACCAAGATTAGTGGATTCAGAGTCCACTGTCCTACCGTTAGACGATCCGGCAAGTTGTCTTTTTAAGAATACAACATTATACTTAAAAAGATGAATTATAACAAATCAAAACTTAAAATTTATCTATGTTTCGGAATCCTAATAATAATCCTCGGAGTCCTTTTTATTTGGCCAAAAATAAATGATCCTAATAAAGAAATGATAAAAAAATGGTCCGCTTCTAATGTAGAATGCTTACAAAACGAACATGCTAATCTAGCCCAACATATCCATTCGGATTTAACAATATCAGTTGATGGAACTAAAATGGAAATCCCGGCAAATGTTGGCATATTAAAAAATTGCATGGCGGAAATTCATATTCACGATAATACTGGAAAAATTCATATAGAAACCGCGGAAATAGGTAAACAGTTTATGCTAAAAACATTTTTTGATATATGGGGAGAAAAATTAAATAAAGATGGTTACAATCTAAAAATGATTGTTAATAATATACCCAATGAAGAGTGGGGGGACTTAATTCTTGCGGATAATCAACAAATTATATTGGAATATAAGAAACAATAATGAGGTATGAATTGCCCGCGTTGCCTTATTCTTACAATGCCCTTGAGCCGTTTATAGACGCTCAAACGATGGAAATTCACCACACCAAACATCACTCAACTTACGTTAATAAATTAAACGAAGCATTAACCAAAGCTCCACAATTAGAAAGTAAAACATTAGAAGAATTATTGAGTAATTTGGATTTAGTACCCGAAGAAGTTCGTTCGGCTGTTCGTAACCATGGCGGAGGTCACTATAATCATTCTTTTTTTTGGAACACGCTTGCTCCCGCTGGAAAAAATGGTACGCCGATTCCTAGTATTGTAAATTTAAAAGAGGAATTTAACAAAATAGCTATCAGTTTTTTTGGTAGCGGTTGGGTGTGGATTATTAAAAATAGTGATGGTTCGCTGACTGTTATGGCTACGCCCAACCAAGACACTCCCATCTCAATGGGAAAAAAGCCATTATTGGGATTAGATATTTGGGAGCATGCTTATTATCTTAAATATCAAAATCGTCGTTCGGAATATGTGGAAAATTGGTGGAATTTAGTAAATTGGCAAGAAGTAGAAAAAATATTATAATACTTTTAGCTTCTTAAAATAACGGAGAAAACTCGTGAATATGAAGTGGAGAGAGCTTATAAAGCGCAGACTTGAAAAATATCGAAAAATGATTCCGGAAGAAGTAAAATTCCCCTTAAGTCAATGTTGCGGACAACCTGTAATAAGAGATTGTTGCATGAAATGCGGTCAACAAGTTCAAACTATTCCGCCATCAGACGAGGTTTCTCCCCGTCAAACTGAACCCTCTTCAGATTCAGATTGCCATTAATAAGGTCTGCCTCTAAAATTTTCATACGCCTGCCTCCTTTCCATATCGTCCACACGCCCGGTTCGGGATTTAAAGCCCTCACCTTACACCAGATAATTTCTGCTTTGGGGGGGCGTTTTTTTTCTAAGGCCTCTTTTAGATCAACTGGATCAACAAATCCGTCTTCGCTGGTAAATTTTTTAGTATAAGTAACTTGAGAATGATTCTGCTCCTTAGGTAAAACCCTTCCTTCTAAATATTCCGGTAGAGTATTTATAAGCAGATCTCCACTTAATCCCGCAAGTTTTTGCGATAAAGTTTCATAAGTATCGTCATTCATAATTCCTGCTTTCTTATTCGCGATAATTGGTCCGTGATCAATCTTCTCGTCCATTAAAAATAAAGTTGTTCCAGTTTTTTCATCGCCATTTAAGATGGCGTTTTGAATGGGTGTCGCGCCTCGATATTTAGGTAATAAAGAGGGGTGAATAACAATTATTCCTTTTGGAAAAACATTTATAACTTCTTTAGGAATAATTTTACCATAAGCTACTAAAACACCCGCTTCAGCGCCAACTGACTCAAGCTCGTTAATAAATAGACCATCCAAAGTTTCCGGCTGTAAAATTTTAATTGTATTCCTAATTCCTGATTCCTGATTCATTATTCTCGTTTTAACAGCCGAAGCTGTTAAAATCTTTCCTCTGCCAGCAGGGCGATCAGGATTTGTGACAACGGCTGTCGGAACAAAATCCGCTTTGATTAATTTATCTAAAATAATAGCTGAAAATTCCGGCGTACCGAAGAAAATATATTTCATAAAACCCCAAATCTCAATGACCAATGACCAATAAAATCCCAATAGTTAAAATCCCAAATTATTGGGATTTGTGATTTGGTCATTTGTTGGGATTTGGACATTGGTGCTTGGGATTTTATATTTTGCGTAAATCCTTACACTTATCTACAAAAAGCGTACCATTAAGATGATCAACTTCGTGTTGAAAAATTCTTGCCAAAAAACCCCAAACTTTCAGTTTTATTTTTTTACCGTTAGAATCGAAGCTCTCCAACCAAATTTTATCAGCCCTATTAACAACTCCGAAATTATTAGGCGCACTTAAACACCCCTCTTCCATGTCATCATTTTCTTTAGAAAGTTTAATAACTTTAGGATTAAAAATAGCATAAAATTTATTATCCACTTCAGCTACAAAACAATTTAAATTCAATCCTATCTGATTAGCGCTCAATCCTATGCCGTCAGATAACTTCATTATTGTTCTCATGGTTTTTATTAATTCCTTTATTTCCTTTTTAGAATATTTAGAGAAATCAAAATCAGCTGGTTTTTTCCTTAAAAATTTTTCTTCTTCTTTATTGTCTATGGTAAATAATTTTGTCATTTTTTCTTAAATAAAATACTCATAAAATACGCTCCTTTATTTTTAATATTTTTATTTTCTGATACGCTTTTTGCCAGATTTAATAAATGAGTATTGTCATATTTCTTGGCAAGCTTGATATATAAGGCCTTGTATTTATTGTCACCCAGTAATTCAGCAATTTGCAAACCAATTAATTGATACGATTTATAAACTTTTGATTTTTTCGCCCTATCATCTATCTCTTCAAAATAATTTTCGCTTAGTAAATCAAAGGGGTCCACTTCGGCTTTAATCTATCATAATCTTGTTAAATTATCAAAAAATCATTATCATATTAAATATTAACTATGAATCCCGTTAGAGATAACTAAATTAGCTAATTATGAAGTACAAGAACTTTCTCAAAACAAAGTCGATATTAAATAAAATAGTTGTGTTGCGGTCGCCCAAGGCGACCTATCTCTAACGGGATGAACAGATTTTTCAAAAAATATAACACCCAAATTTTCGTACTGATAGCGCTTTTAATACTTTGTGGAACAGCCCTTGCAGGATTTTACGCAGGAACTTATTATCCAAAAACGATAATTATTAAAGGCGTCGATAATATTGAAGACGGGTTAGTAACCAACGCTGATTTTGGAGTGTTCTGGGAAACATGGAAAACTATTAAGGAGTTACATCTTAATGCCGGTGACATTAAAAATCAAGATTTAGTTTATGGAGCGGCTAGCGGTTTAGTAGAGGCCTTAAAAGATCCGCATTCTACATTTTTCAGCCCTTCAGACTCTAAAAAGTTTTCTGAAGACCTGAATGGCAGTTTCGGCGGAATAGGCGCGGAAATAGGATTTAAAAATGATCAATTGATTATTATAGCGCCTCTTAAGGACTCACCGGCAGAAAAAGCTGGATTACGCAGTGGCGATAAAATATTAGAAGTTAATGCAAGTTCTACCAGCAGTTTTAATATTAACGACGCCGTAAAATTAATAAGAGGCCCTAAGGGTACGCAAGTTAATTTGACCATTGGAAGGAACGGGCAGGAAAAACCAATTAAAAAAACAATTATCAGGGATATTATTAAGATACCTGTTATAGAATGGAAGATGAAAGACGAACAGATTGCCTATATTCAATTATTTACTTTTAACGAAGTAAGTCCTGTTTTAATGGCTGAAACGATAGAAAAAATTAAAAATGAAAATGCTAAAGGAATTATTTTAGATTTAAGAAATAATCCCGGAGGATATTTGGACAGCGCAATCTCCATAGCTGGATTATTTTTAGAATCTGGAAAAGATGTGGTTTACGAAGAATTTCGCTCCGGTAAAAAAGAAACATTTAAAGCAACTGGTGGCAGTATAGTAGGAGATATTCCTATCATAATTTTAATTAACAGTGGCTCGGCATCTGCCAGTGAAATTTTAGCCGGCGCATTGCGGGATCATCTAGGAATAAAAATAGTTGGTGAAAAAAGCTTTGGCAAAGGAACGGTTCAAGAATTAAAGAATTTGCACGATGGATCAACTATAAAAATAACAATAGCTCACTGGATATTACCTAAAGGGCAACAAATTGACAAAAACGGACTAGAACCAGATTTCGTAGTCAAACTATCCGATGAAGATATTGAGAAAAAGAAAGATCCTCAATTAGACAAAGCGCTGGAAGTAATTAAAGGACTAGTTAAATAAGAAACAATGCGGATTGTTTTATTGCAAGATATTCGCGGTGTGGGACGCAGATTTGACGTAAAAGAAGTTAATGATGGCTACGCTCGTAATTTTTTAATTCCTAAAAAAATGGCTACACCGCTTAATGCCGAAGGATTAAAAATAAAAACGGAAACGGAAATAAAAGAAAAAAACAGGTTATTGGGAATTAAAAAATATTTAAAGGAATTAACTGAAAATCCTTTGGAATTTAAATTAAAAGTTGGAGAGAGGGGAGAGGTTTATGGTTCTGTAAAAAAAGAAGATATAGAAAAATCCCTTGTTCAGAGAGGATTAAAAGAAGTTAAAGTGGAAATAGACAATCCCATAAAAAAGAATGGGGAAAATGAAATAGAAATAAACTTTGGAAAAGGAGTAAAAGAAAAGATTAAAATACTTGTTAGTGGACACTAACAATCTTAATAAATCTTCTAGAGCGATCGAAATTTACCTTTTTACTCGAAGCATATTTTACAACTCCAGTCTTGAGAGCGTAAAGAGTATCGTCTCCGCCACGCCCCACATTTGCGCCGGGAATATAACGAGTACCCCTTTGTCTTAAAATAATCTGCCCCGAATCAGCATGTTCTCCGTGATTTTTCTTGATGCCAAGACGTTTAGATGCCGAGTCCCTGCCTAATTTTGTTGAGCCTAAAGATTTTGTATGCGCCATAATTTCTAATTTTTAATTGATTGATATATTATATACTTATGCAATTTTTAAGTCAACTTGAAAAAGGCGGTATAAATAACAAAACTTGCCTTTTAAGAATTAATTTAGATATTAAAAATCCCGATAAGGAATCTCTAAGAATAGACGCAGTTATTCCTACTATAAAATTTCTAGAAGAAAACGGGGCGAAAATTATTATCTTGAGTCATCGTGGAAGGCCTGATGGTATAGACCTAGAATTATCGCTCGCGCCGTTTATTGAAATATTGTCCAAAAAAATAGGCCATAAATTAGAGTGGCTTGAGAATCTTCGTTTTGATCGTCGCGAACAAGAAAATAATGTGGAATTTGGTCAAGAATTGGCCAGTAGGGGAGATTTTTTTGTT
The DNA here is from genome assembly GCA_964488085.1 of uncultured Candidatus Saccharibacteria bacterium. GTDB lineage: Bacteria > Patescibacteriota > Minisyncoccia > UBA6257 > UBA11618 > CAZATK01. Next base: position 23,092 of record CAZATK010000002.1, on the reverse strand, counting down.
AATGACGATTTTGCGACAAGTCATCGCTCGTGCGCTTCATTAGTGGCCATTACTAAATTTTTGCCGTCTTACGCAGGATTACTTTTAGAAAAAGAAATTGAAAATCTCTCTAAGGTTATGATAAACCCGGAAAAACCCTTGATTGTTATTATTGGCGGAATTAAAATTGCCGACAAAGCTGGCATGATAGAAAATTTTAAAGATAAGGCCGATTACTTTTTAATGGGAGGCGCATACAATAAATCTTCAATCTCCAATTTACCCGCCCATCGGAATGTTATATTTTCAACTGATAATAATGATGGTTTTGATATTGGCCCCGAAACCATAAAAAAATATTCGGAAATAATTAGGGAGGCCAAAACTATTATTTGGAGTGGGCCGTTGGGTTTGTTTGAAAATCCTAAATACTTAAATGGTTCTAAAAAAATTGCGGAAGCGGTTGCCGACTCAAACGCATTTACGGTAGTGGGAGGAGGGGACACTAATCAACTGCTTAAAACACTAGGTATAGAAAATCGTTTTAGTTTCATATCTACTGGCGGAGGGGCAATGTTTGAGTTTTTATCCGGCAAAAAACTACCTGCTCTGGAGGCACTAGAAAACAACAGCCTTTAACTATATAATGCCTTGACTTGTCCCTCACTCAAGAAGAATATCTAAGAATGATTAATTATAGAATACACAATCAAACAAGACGATCATTAAAGGTCTTTTTTATTAGAATTAGCTATATAGCGAAGCTAATTCTTCTTGAGTGAGGGATGAAAAATATAGTTGTTTTATATCACGGCAACTGTCCAGATGGATTTGGCGGTGCTTGGGCCGCTTGGAAAAAATTTAAAAACAATGCTGAGTACATAGGCCTTCAGCATCATAAACAAGTAGTAGAAGGTTTAATTGATAAAGAGTTATATTTTATAGACTTTTCTTATTCTATTAATGTTGTTAAAGATTTGATAAAAAATAATAAAAGAGTTACTGCGATTGATCATCACATAACGGCAAAAGACGCGGTAATGATTACCAAAGATTATTTATTTGACATCAATCAATCAGGGGCTATCCTATCTTGGAAATATTTTCATCCAGACAAACCGGTGCCGACATTATTAAAGCACATAGAAGATATTGATTTGTGGCGTTTTAAAATTCCTCATACCAGAGAAATTATGAATGTTTTAGAAACAACGGAATTTGATTTTAATAAATGGGATAAGATTATAAAAAATATAGATGTTTCTTTAAAAAAGAAAAAAATAATAGAGCAAGGAAAAATAATTAGTTCTTATAAAGAACATTTGATAAAAAAAATAGTGAATAGTTATAGCGAACAAGTGGAATTTGAGAAATATAAAACTCTTGCCGCTAATGGTCCTAGTTTTTTTTCGTCTGATCTCGGAAGCGCTTTAGTTAAAAAAATGCCTCCTATAGGTATTGTGTGGAGCAAAAAAGACGGTAAAATTATAGTATCCCTGCGTTCTGACGGCAGTGTTGATGTTGCCGAAATTGCCGAAAAATTTGGCGGTGGTGGCCATAAAGCATCAGCAGGTTTTACGGTAGAAATTAATAAACCATTACCATGGTCCATAATAAATTAATCATATTCACTGATGGAGGAGCTAGGGGCAATCCGGGTCATGCCGCAATAGGCGCATTGATAGGAGATCGCGGATATAAAGAATATATAGGAGAAACAACTAATAATGTTGCTGAATATAAAGCTGTTATTTTTGCTTTAAAAAAAGTCACTCAGATATTTGGCAAAGATAAAGCCAAAGAATTTATTTTGGAAATAAATGTGGATAGCGAACTTCTTTATAAACAAGTTGGTGGAGAATATAAAGTTAAGGATGTTGATTTGCAATTATTATTCATTGAGGTTTGGAATTTAAAACAGGACTTCAAGTCCGTTAAATTTAATTTAGTGCCAAGAGAAAAAAACGTTGAGGCGGATAAATTAGTGAATGAAGAATTAGACAGCCACTTGCTTTAATATTATAAATATGTTATAATACGGACAGTGGTAAGTTAGACAATCGCTGATTTTGTTTTCAAGCTAGTGATAAATTACAAAATATGATGTGCCCGCCTTCGCCCTTTAGGGCTTCGGCGAGGCTCTCAACTTTGTAGTTTCGCTTCGCTCAAACAAAGTTGGAGGAAAGTCCGGACATTCACTTTGAAGAAAAGTAATAAGGTAGCGAGCGCAAGCTCGTCAGTAGTAATACAGAGGTGCGAACAGTGATGCCCCGCGACGAAAGTCGCGAGGAGACCCAATCCCAAGCTAGTTGGTCTAAATCTGGTATAGGGACACAAGCCAGAAGTGAAACAGCTAAATCCTTACTTGAATGCAAGGCCGTACCGCCAGTGCGTTGCACTGGCGGGGTGCCGCTTAGATAAATGGTTGTCCTCGACAGAATCCGGCTTATTGCTTGCCACTCACAAACCCTGCCCTAAAGGCAGGTTTTGTGCTATTATAGGTAGATGCAACTAATAAACAAAAAATACTTTTGGATTGCCGGTATTATTGTCGTTTTATTGACCGTCGTTTACTTTCAAAATCTTAAATTAAAATCAATAAAAACCAAGCTGATTATTCTTCAATCTACTGCTCAATCTACAAGCCAAACTCAGACAACCGAGACAACTAGAAACACCACTCAACAAAAAACTACAACGCTAAAATGGAAGACTCCTAAAGCACCAATTATTCTTTCACCAACAGCCAACGAACAATGGGAATTTGGTAAAAGCCATACTATAAAATGGGACAACGCCACCGGCTATACAGTGGGACTGATTGGCGGAGTTTATCTCGTTAATGCGCAAACTAAAGAAATAGCTGGCTGGATTACATCGGGACTTAATTATAATCAAACTTCTCACACATGGGATACTAGGAGTGTTTCTTTAAGTAAAGACAACCCAGTGAGAAAAGACATTCAAATAGGCGCTTATATTATTAAAGTTGCTTTAGATAATAAAGGTACGGAAGGCCAAAGCGCTCCTTTTCAAATTCTCTATAAAGAACAAATACAAGTGCCTATTCACAATGTAACGATTAAAGATTTTAAATTTTCTCCGGAAAAATTGACTGTTAGAAAAGGTGATAAAATTATCTTTGTAAATGCAGATAGCGTTACACATAACATAAGCAATCTTGGCCAATCCATTAAACTATTAAATCCTGGAGAATCTTACGAGCTTTCAACAAACGTATTTAGTTTAGGACAACATAATCTTTACTCAGAAAAATATTCGTCTGCTAAATTAACATTAATAGTTAATTAGGATATATTGTGCTAAACCCAAAAAGGCTCGAGAATATCGTTCCACGTTTCTAAAACGACGTCGCTTTTAGTAAATAAATAATAAATTAGTCCAATAACAAAAAATATAATTATTATTGGCATTAATATTATGAAAAAAACAGTTTTCATCCCGTTTAATTAAAAAATCTAGCAATAATTCCAATAGCCATAATTCCTAAGAAATTAAAAATAAAGGCGGTTGGTATAAATATTAAAGTTCGAGTTTTGGATAATCCCATCATTGCCAACCCCAATTCATCGGGCAGGGGGGAGGCGAGCACCAAACCGCCCAATAAAAAAATTAATCTTCTGAAGGTTTTTAGACGAAAAATGTGCCCTAATCTTTCTAACTTGGATTTTTTTAACAAATAAGAAATATCTTCCATTACTGATTCTCGAATAAAAAGAAAGATTATCAAATCTCCCACCACAGCACCCAGTCCTCCAAAAAAAGCAACTTCTAAAAGAGGGAATTTTTGAGATAATTCTGCCAGCATAATAATAGCTGGAGCCGTAGTAAGAATAGATGTGAAAAACATTCCGACAACAAAACTGCCTATAAATCTTAATTCCTGATAAGTTGTTATGATAGATTCCCAAAAACCATTTTTTGCAAGAATAATAGCAAACGCGATACTGAGAGCCAAAATAGCAACGTCCTTAATCAAATGAAGTTTCTTTGAACCATCTCGCATATATATAAATTATGATAACCTATTTATTATTACAATTACACAAAAATATTGCTATTTACTACTTTTAATGGTATAATGACCGAAATGATTAAGCAATCTGGTTTCTATAATCTTGGCATTGCGCCAAATATTTTATCGGTACTTGATAAGCTGAATTTTACTATTCCTACGCCAATTCAATATAAATCTATACCATTGGCAATAGAGGGAAAAGATATGATTGGCATTGCTCAAACTGGTACGGGAAAAACACTTGCTTTTGGTATACCTATGATTCAAGCCGCGATTAGCGGAAAGCCGGGACTTATTGTTGTGCCCACGCGCGAACTCGCGCTTCAAGTAAGCGATGTTTTTCATAAAGTCGGATTGTCAGTAGGTGTTCGAACAGCCGTTTTAATTGGGGGAGAACCAATCAGTCGTCAAATTCAAGCGCTCCGTAAAAATCCACAAATAGTAATTGGGACTCCGGGAAGAATTATTGACCATTTAGAACAAAAAACGGTCTCGCTAAAATCCGTTGCTATTCTTGTTCTTGATGAAGCGGACCGAATGCTTGATATGGGTTTTGCCCCACAGCTTAATCGCATTCTTAATGTCTTGCCTCGAGAACGGCAAACAATGCTTTTCTCGGCCACGATGCCACAAGACATCGTTGTTATAGCGCAGACACATATGAAACTTCCGCTTCGAATTGAAGTTGCTCCGTCAGGAACTCTTGCGGAAAAAATTACTCAAGAACTTTTTTTCGTACAAAAACAAGACAAACCACGACTCCTTGAAAAAATTTTAATGGAGTATCGTGGATCAGTTCTAATATTTTCCCGAATGAAATTCGGCGCGAAAAGAATTACTGCGCACATTCGCTCTCTTGGTTATAAAGCGGCGGAAATTCATTCTAACCGATCGCTCAATCAGCGCAAAGAAGCGCTTGAAGGATTTCGAAACGGCACTTACCGAATTCTGGTTGCTACTGACATTGCCTCTCGTGGTATAGACGTAAAAGGCATAGAACTTGTGTTGAATTATGATCTTCCTCAAAGTCCAGAGGATTATGTTCATCGTATCGGACGAACCGGAAGAATCGGTGGCGCCGGACACGCCATTTCGTTTGCCACGCCCGATCAAAAACAAGACATCCGCAATATAGAACGGCTTATTAAGGCAACATTGCCACTTTCCGCATTACCAGACATGCCTCCCGCAAGACATCAAGAGCGCCCACGCTCTTTTAATAGAAATAGAAGATTTAGATTATAATTAACATAAATGATTATTATCCCAACTTTAATATTTATTTTACTAGCCTTATTAGTGATTTTTAAGAGTACAAACTGGAAGATTTTTTTAATAAGCGGCGTGGTTTTGTTTATTTGGTTTGGAGGAGTTGTTTGGCTTGGAAAGTTAGGTTTTTTTGCTAAAAATCCTTTATTCGCTCCTAATATTCTTTTAGCTTTCCTAATTCTTTTTGATATCTTAAGAAGATTGTTATCCTCAACCGCAATAAAAAATTTCGTAGAATCAGTTTCTATACCGCTATTAACAGTTATCCAAACATATAGAATAATGGGCTATGTTTTTTTCACTTTATATCAGCAACAGCTATTGCCCGCTATTTTTGCTTTTCCAGCCGGTATCGGCGATATCATTGTCGGCGTGACAGCGCCAATAGTTGCAATTATTTATTTCTTAAAAAAACCGTATGCTAAACAAACGGTTTTTATTTGGAATATTATTGGCATTATTGATTTAATAATTGCCTTAGGCGTCGGTATTTTAGTTTTCCCCAGACCCGTTCAATTTATACCAATGGCTATTTCCACCGAACAATTTTCATTGTATCCTTTAGTGATGATTCCGCTTTTTGCTGTGCCGATATCCCTAGTGTTACATCTGATTGGATTGAGAGCGTTAAAAAGGTCGGTAAAATTTAATTGATATTATTATGGATACATACACAACAGTTGGCGGTCCGGTATTACTTGGTGTTTTGGTTGCCCTAACCACATTTCTTAAATGGCCTAGTTGGGTAAATTACATTTGGGCGGGGATGAGTGTTCTCTGGGGATTGTTGGCGTTTGCGTAAAATATACTGATACAAAAAAGCCCCGCAATATGCGGGGCTTTTTTTATGCTGCCGGACTTGGAATCGAACCAAGATTAGAAGCTTCAAAGGCTCCTGTCCTACCATTAGACGATCCGGCAGTGCTTGTAATATTAACAAAAACCCCCACCTGAAACAAATGGGGGCTTTTGCTGTTTTAACAGATAAACTTTAATCTATTGCACCGCATTCCAAGCATTCACCAACCCCCAGCCAAATAAATTATCAAATCCGGCCACACCCAAATCAACAGACTTGCCTTGTAATTTATTTTGCACTTCTACTGGATCCCAAAGGCCATCAGCATCCAAATCATAAGCACCCACTGAAGTATTTAATACCAGCGCCGCAGAACCGGCTACATGAGGCGAAGCCATTGATGTCCCGGATAAAGTTGCATAATTGCTTCCTTTATAAGTAGAGAAAATACTAACGCCCGGAGCCGCTAAATCAACTTCCGGCCCACGGCTGGAAAAAGAAGCTAAATTATTATTAGAATCGGTAGCTGATACTGCAATTACTTCAGAATAGGCCGCTGGAAAACCAACCGCTGCGCCACTATTACCGGCAGCCGCTACCAAAACCACACCAGCATTGCGAGCGGCAATAACCGCATCGTGAAAAGACTGAATGTCAGATGATGTCCCTAAGCTCATATTAGCAACCTTCATACCATTAGTTGCTGACCACTGTAATCCTTCTATTACATCGGAAAGATAACCGGAGCCACTGGCACTTAAAACCTTTACCGCATAAAGATCAACTAATGGAGCAACTCCGACTACGCCATAAGCGTCATTTACAGCGCCAATAATACCGGCAACGTGAGAACCGTGACCGTTGTCGTCATTCCAACTTTTACGAGAATTAATAGTATTAACGCCTCCCTTAATATTATTTTTTAAATCTGGATGATCTTTAGAAATACCAGTATCAATGACAGCAACTTTAATAGGATTGGCATTATTGCCTGTTGGCCAAACTAATTCAGCATCAACCCTATCTATACCCCAAGGCAAAACCTGCACCGCTTGAGCCGAAACATTCGACTTCGCCAAAGTAAACACCTCTACATCATCATCAACTCTCAAAACTTTTGGATTTTTTTTCAATAAATCCGCCACTGCTTCATTTGACAATGAAACAACAGAACCATTAACTATATCCAAATCTTTATGCTTGGCTCCGCCATGTTTTTTTATTAAATTATCTTTTTCCACTCCACCAAAACCATCAACACCGTCTTTCCAAACAACGATTTTACGAACTCCGCCATCAGCTACGACCGGACTAAAGTTCAAAAAAGAACTGACAAAAGCGACTAGTAATAGATAGTTAACATTTTTCATAGTGGGTCCATCTTATCATAAGTTTTCAATTAAAGCAAGTTCTATAGGGATATGTGGAAAAGGAGAATAGCGCATGTCGCTATAAGCTTTTATAAGAGCGCGCAACAAGCTAATCAACTTTTCTTTGCTTATTTTTTGACTATGAATTTTTATTTTGCTGATTTCGTCCTTAATTAAATCTTTTTGAAAAACCGTTTCCATATCTTTATCGCAACTTAAGGCCAACACTCGACGCAAATAATTTATCAATTCCTTATTAAACTCCACTAAATTAGCGCCGGAATTATTGAGTTGATGTAAAAATTTTAAACTACCACTTAAATTACGATTTATTATTAAATCAGTTAAGTCCGCAATTCTTTTAAATCCAACCTTGCCAATTATATTTTCAACAACTTTTAAATCGGCTTCCCCGGACAATGAAACAACTTGGTCCAAAAGAGATTCGGCGTCGCGCAAACTGCCCTCTGCCGCAGACGCAATCAACTCTATCGCATCACCGGTAATTTTAAATTTTTCTTTAGCAATTATAATTTTTAATTTTCCGATAATATCCGCCAAAGATAATTTATTAAAATGAAAACGCTGGGCTCTAGAGGATATAGTAGCCGGAATTTTTTCGTATTCCGTGGTAGCTAAAATTAAAATTGCGTGTTCTGGCGGTTCTTCCAAAGTTTTTAAAAGCGCGTTAAAGGCCTCCTTGGTTAACATATGCGCTTCGTCAATAATAAATATCTTGTAGCGACAAAAGTTGGGAAAAAGCCGGATGCTGTTTTTTAAATCTCGAATTTCATCTATACCCCTGTTTGATGCCGCGTCAATTTCTATCACATCCATTGCCTGACCGTTATCAATTTCTCGGCACACCGAACATTTATTGCACGGCTCACCAAACTTGGACAAATTTTCTTCCGATAAACAGTTAGCAATTTTGGCCACTAAACGAGCTGTTGTTGTTTTGCCAGTTCCTCTTGGTCCATAAAAAATATAAGCGTGAGCGAGTTTCTTTTTTTTGGCAGCATTACGAAAAACATCAACTAAATAAGATTGGCCGATTAGGTCATCAAGATTTTTTGGTCTATATTTACGATAAAGCGCCAACGACATAAAATAAAAGTAGCAGATAATGAATTTTTTTAGAAATAAAGCGATTCAGCCATTTATTTTTGTATTGGTTATTTTATTTTCTTTAATGCTGACTCAACCCAAAAAAGATAATTTCCAAAAAAACAATACAATTGATCAAAACATACTTTCTTCTAGTTTAATAATTAATACAGCGCCCGCTCAAGAGCCGATTTTAGAATTACCATTTAATTTTAAAGGCCAATCCGCCTTAGCTCGAGAACTAAACGGCGAAACGATATTTTATGAATTAAATCCTCAACAACGCTGGCCTATTGCTTCACTCACTAAACTTATGACCGGTGTCATTGCTTTAGAAAAAATAGAGAAAAACAATCAAATAGAAAATTTAATAAAAGCAATGATGCTGATATCCGATAACGATGCGGCAGATCAATTAGCTAATATATTTGGCAATGAAAATTTCATAGAAGCTATGAACCAAAAAGCCAACGAATTAGGGATGTATCAAACTAGCTTTTTTGATCCTAGTGGTTTATCATTTTTAAACCAATCAACCACTAATGATCTGTATAAGCTAGTGCGTTATATCAGCATATACCGCCCCCAAATACTACAGTGGAGCAGAGAAAGGGAGTTGAATATTAACGGCTTGAAATATGTTAATATAAACAAATTCGTTGAACGGTCGGATTTTCTTGGAGGCAAAACTGGCTGGACAGATGAGGCAAGCGGAAATTTAATATCAGTTTTTTCTTCACCGCAAAAACCCATATTAATTATTGCCCTTGGCACCGCAAACAAAATTGAAAGGTTTGAGCAAACAAAAAATTTATTGGAATGGATTTTTCAATATTACAAGCTATAAAAGTTTTTAGCATATCTATTGTCTCTTTTTTGACGGCTTTATTATTCGTGCCCGTACTAACAAAAATTTTATTTAAATATCAGGCCAACAAACAAATTAGAACTAGCGAGAGAGCTCCAATATTTTCACAGCTCCATCAGAAAAAGAGTGGCACGCCAACAGCTGGGGGAGTTATTATTTGGGGAACTGTTATTTTATTAGTGACAATTTTCTGGTTTCATCCTTTATTGAATTTTGTGGATCGCGCTCAAACTTATTTGCCAATAGTAACGATATTAATAGCGGGAATTTTAGGATTATCTGATGACATATTGGGTATCTTAAAAATTGGTCCGCATGGAGGTGGGTTGTCTGTCAGGCATAAATTGGCCTTATACACATTCGTCGCCTTTGTTGGCGCAATGTGGTTTTACTATCGTTTGGGATGGGATGTTTTGAATGTGCCGTTTTGGGGGAATGTAAGCATTGGTTGGTTATATATTCCATTTTTCATGTTTATAATTATCGCCAGCGCTTTTTCTGTAAACGAAACAGATGGGCTGGATGGGTTAGCGGGCGGAGTAATGCTTTTCTCTTTTGCCGCGTTAACTGTCGTTGCTTTTACTCTGGGGCGTTTCTCATTGGCATCTTTCAGCGCCGCTATAGTCGGGTCACTACTTGCCTTTCTTTGGTTCAATATTTATCCGGCAAAATTTTTTATGGGCGATACAGGGGCGATGGCCTTGGGAATTACATTAGGAGTCATGGCGATGCTAACTAATACGGCGTTGTTTTTGCCTTTTTTTGCTTTTATTCCAGTTATTGAATCTCTGTCAGTAATAGTGCAATTAACCAGTAAAAAACTTTTTGGCAGAAAAATATTTTTATCAACGCCCATTCATCACCATTTTGAAGCAATCGGATGGCCAGAATCACAAATCACAATGAGATTCTGGATTGTTTCGGTGGTAACAACAACAATTGGATTGATTCTATTTTTCTTAAATAGGTTTTTATAAAGAGGGGGTTGTTTCGTGCTATAATCTAATCAATGATTCTCATTAAAAACGTCAAGATTATTGACGGTTCCGGCAAGCCGGCTTTTCCGGGAGATGTTTTAATTTCTGGAGAAAAAATATCGGCTATCGGCAATTTTTCCAACAAAAAAACAGAAGTCACAATAGAGGGCTTGGGCAATTATTTAGTTCCAGGATTTATAGATGTTAATTCAGAAATTGACCACGACTTATCAATTTTTACTAATCCCAAACAACAAGATTTAACAAAACAAGGCATAACAACGACAGTTGGCGGACACGGGGGAGCGTCTCTAGCGCCACTTTTATATGGCTCATTAAAATCAATAAGAAAATGGACGGACATTAATCAAATTAATGTAAATTGGCATACTTTTCAGGAATTTACTAAAACAATAAAAAAATTGCCAATGGGAATTAATTTCTGCAGTTTAGTAGGACATTCAACTATAAGAAGAGATTTGGTGGGAGAAAGTTCCACTGATTTAACGGATCCAGAAACATCAATGTTTAAGACAATCCTAGAACAAGCCCTGAAAGAAGGCGCCAAAGGTTTATCAACTGGCTTAAATTATGCTCATGAAAGACAAACGCCTCAAAAAGAAGTAAAAGAATTAGTTTCTGTGGTGGCAAAATACAATGCTATTTACACTACCCACCTCCGCAACGAAAAAGAAGAAATAGTGAAATCAGTGAATGAAATATATGATATTTATAAAAATACTGGAGCCAAAACTATTGTTAATCGTTTCTTGCCGTTTCTAGATTTTGAAAAAGAATTTGAATTAGGATACGAAATTATTCAAAGAGGGGGAGATGGATTCTTCTTTGCGGTTTCTCCAACAGATACCAACATTGTTCCTTTTTATACATTGCTTCCGCTCTGGGCGCAAAAAGGCAATTTACAAGAAATGACGTTGATAATAAAAAATCCAATCAACGAAAAAAAAATATTATCGGAACTGCCAAAAATAAAAGGCGACTCTGTGATTATAAAGGCGCACGAACATAATTACTTAATTAATAAAACCATCAAAGATTTTGCAGAAAACAGAGAAATTAGTCAAAACAAAGCTCTTTTAGAATTAATGAGAATAACCGACTTAAGGGGATTAATCGCAATAAAAAATATTAATTATGAATGGATATTAAAATTAATTGAAGACAATAAAGCGCTAATTAAACCCCCATTTAATAACTTTTTATCTATAACCAATGAGAAACGCTGGCCGTTAGAAAAAGCCATTGCTAAAATAACGTCTCTGCCCGCTCAAATTCTGAATTTAAAAAATAGGGGAATGATAAAAGAAAATTATTTTGCCGATTTAGTTCTGTTAGAAAATAATGAAGCGCGAAGAGTTGTGATAAACGGAGAATCAAATTTTGGCCATATCTTGCATGATAAGCAAACTTAAAATCTTAAAAAGTGGCGGTCATAATGACTATATTCTTATATTCACCACTGTATTGTTAATTATTTTTGGCTTGGTTGTTTTAAGTAGCGCCTCATCATATTTAGCAAAAGAAGATATCGGAAATAGTTATTACTACTTAAAACACCAAATTTTTTATGGATTAAGTTTAGGATTAATAGGATTTTTGCTGGGCGCAAAAATTTATTATCGCTATCACGAAAAATTGGCCTTACCACTATTAATTATTGGGGTTATTCTTCTGTTATTAATATTTACGCCCTTAGGAATAAATATTGGAGGCGCAACACGCTGGATTCAACTAGGCCCCATTAGTTTCCAACCTTCAGAAATAATAAAATTAATATTTATAATTTACCTTGCCGCTTGGTTAAGCCATGATGATCAGAGACAGAAGAATTTTAGCAAAGGACTTGTACCGTTTTTAATTATTTTGGGATCAATATTTTTTCTGCTAATTAAACAACCAGCTACCAGCACCGCCATAATTTTAGTCGCGACATCAATAGCCATGTATTTTGCAAGCGGAACTCGTTTTATTTATATAATTTGCATTATAGCTCTCGTCGCTTCAGTATTGGGCATCGCTATTTACACCAGCCCCTATCGTTGGGATCGTATTTCTGCCTTTTTGAAGCCAGAACAAAATTTACAAACTTCTGGATATCAAGTAAACCAAGCTAAAATTGCTATTGGTTCGGGTGGTCTCTGGGGGGTAGGTTATGGTCAGTCAACAACAAAAATAAATTATTTACCAGAACCGCTCCACGATTCAATCTTTGCAGTCGTTGCCGAAGAATTTGGATTTGTTGGCAGTATTACTTTAATAGGACTTCTGCTTATGCTGATTTTAAGAATATTTTTAATTGCTAAAAAGGTTAGAGATAAATTTGGACAGCTTTTATTAGTTGGTTTTGGGTGCTTGATTGCTCTGCAATCTTTTGTTAATATCGGAGCGATTTCTGGGCTATTACCCCTAACTGGCACACCTCTGCCGTTTATTAGTTATGGCGGAACTGCCCTAGCTATTTTTATGACAATTATAGGAATTGCAAATAACATATCTAAATATTCCAATAAATAATGACGAAAATACTTTTAACCGGCGGAGGAACGGGCGGTCATATATATCCATTAGCAAGCGTAGCCAAAAAATTAAGACAGTTAGCTGAAATTAGATATTATGGTCCCAATAGTAGCTACAACAATTATTTAAAATCGGAAAACATTGCCATAGAAAAAATATTAGGCGCTAAATTTCGTCGTTATTGGTCATGGTTAAATTTTATAGATTTTATCAAAATACCAATCAGCATTATTCAGTCACTATTAAAAATAGCGCTATTCATGCCTGATGTCGCCTTTTCTAAAGGGGGAACAGGCGCGCTTCCGGTGCTTTTAGCGTGCTGGATATATAGAATACCAATAATTATTCATGAATCAGATACAATACCTGGCATTACCAATAGATTATCGGGGAAACTAGCCGTAAAAATTGAATTAGGATGGGATTATACTAAAAAATATTTTCCCAATAAAAATACAAGTGTAGTTGGAATACCATTAAGAGAAGAAATTGTCAATAAGAAGATAAATGAGCTAGAAGCAAAAAAAAGTTTTAATTTCAAAGAAAAAGATTTTGTAATTTTAATTTTAGGAGGGTCACAAGGGGCACAAAGAATTAACAATTTTATATTAAAAAATTTAGAACTTTTTTTGCCCAAATTTCAAATATTGCACCAAGTTGGTTCAGCTAATCATCAAAAATATATCGAATCATATAATTCTATAAGCAAAAATTGGCCGGAAAGCGTTAAAGAGAGGTATAAGTGCTTTGCTTTTTTTAAAAATAATATCAGCGAGGCCTATTCGGCCGCCGATTTGATAATATCTCGTTCTGGCTCATCCATATTTGAAATAGCATTCTTTGAAAAACCATCGATTTTGATTCCTTTGCCGGAATCAGCCAATAATCATCAAAAGATTAATGCCATTGAATACGCTAAAAGTGGCGCGGGTATTGTCATAGAAGAAAATAATCTTTCTGCTGAAACATTTTTAAATCAAGTAGAAAAAATACTTTCTGATAAAAATTTATATAATAAAATGTCTGAAGCGGCTAGATTATTTGCAAAACCAAACGCGGCAGAAGTTATAGCTAAGGATATATTGGTAATTAGCCATCTAAATGATACAATTAACTCATGAAAGTTCGGGTAAGGATAGCCCCTTCACCGACGGGTTTTTTGCATATAGGTACTGCTCGTACCGCTCTTTTTAATTATCTTTTTGCTAAAAAAAATAATGGGCAATTTATTCTGCGCATTGAAGATACCGACTTAGAAAGATCGGATAAAAAATTTGAAAAAGACATAATAGAAAGTTTGCATTGGTTAGGACTAGATTGGGACGAAGGGCCAAAAAATATTGCGGCTGAAGGACAATTATTTACTAATGAATATAAAGGTGGCTTTGGGCCATACAGACAAAGCGAACGACTAGATATCTACGAAAAATATCTTAAACAATTATTAGACAAAGGAAACGCCTATTATTGCTATTGCACTAAAGAAGAATTAGAGGAGGAAAGACAAGCCATGCTTTCTCAAGGACTAGCCCCTAGATATAGCAGACGCTGTCTTAACAATCCGCCTAAAAACAGAGAACCGCAGCTCATTAGGTTTAAAATGCCGGAAAGAAAAGTTTCTTTTAGGGATATGATTAGGGGAGAAATTAGTTTTGATACCGCAATGATGGGCGACATAGCAATAGCTAAAGATATAAAAACACCGCTTTATAATTTTGCCGTTGCTATTGACGACCAAGAGATGCAAATAACTCATGTGATAAGGGGCGAGGATCATATTGCCAATACTCCAAAACAAATTCTTCTTGGCGAGGCCTTTGATTTTAATAAACTTCATTATGCCCATCTGCCTCTCATTCTTGATCCTGACAGAAGTAAAATGTCTAAGAGGTTTTCTGCAACTACCATTGAAGAATACAGAAATCGGGGATATCTGCCGGAAGCTGTAGTAAATTTTCTTTCTCTTTTAGGCTGGCATCCTCAAGATAATCAGGAAATTTTTTCATTGGAGCAATTAATTCAGATAATGAATTTATCAAAAGCGCAAAAAGCCGGCGCTGTTTTTAATGCCGATAAATTGGCCTGGATTAACGCTCAATACATTAAAAAACTATCTAATGAAGAAATACTTCAAAAATTAAATTGGGAAGTTTCTGATAAAAACTTAAAAATAATAAAGCTGTATAAGGATCGCGCTCAAACCATCGGTCAATTTGCCGATTTATCCTTATTTTTCTTTCAACTGCCCGATTATGACGCGCAAATATTAGGATGGCAAAACATGACAAAAGAAGAAATTGCGAAATCCTTGCAGATAGTTTACAAGCTAATCGAAGAAAATAAAGAAAGGGATATTCCAGAAGTCGCAGAAAAAAAAGGACGTGGAGAAATATTTTGGCCGCTTAGAGTATCTCTTTCGGGCTTAAAAGAATCTCCTGGTCCGCTAGAAATAATAGATATACTAGGCAAAGAAGAATCTTTAAGAAGAATTCAAATTGCCGTTAATAAGTTACAATAAAATTAATTAAATTAATAATGAAACGCCTTCTATCAGTCATATTTTTTATTGTTTTTATACTAACTAACAAGGCATGGGGCATTTTAGCTCCAGAACAATTACAAAACTCCATACTAGATAAATCTAAACAATTACAAGAAATTAATAACAAAATTCAAGAAACGCAAAAAACATTACTGGAAACAACAGAAAAAAGTCAAACATTACAGCAAGAATTGAAAAAGGCCAGCAGTAATATTTATCAGCTTAATTTGAATATCAATCTTAGCGAGGTAACTATAGATAAACTGAATTTAGAAATTGAATCCTTACAATATGATATAGATAAGACCAAACAAAAAATTGACCTAAAAAAAAGCGCAATCAATAAAATATTAAGAGAAATACAGTCGCAAGACGCCGAAGATTTCTTGATAGTATTTTTAAAAAATAAAACCCTGGCAGAAGGAATTACGGAAAGCGAGGCCCTAAGCGATGTCAAAAACCAATTATATGAAGAAGAAAATGAGTTACAAGATCTCAAATTAAATTTGGATGAAAAATTAGAAACTGCATCCAAAAAGAAATCTAGCAAAGAAAAAGAACAACAAAACTTAAAAGTTCGCAAAGTATTAGTAGAAGATGAGAAAAAAGAGAGGCAAATATTATTATCCGATACTAAGAATCAAGAAAAAATTTATCAGCAGATAATTGATGAATTAGCGAAGAAACAAGTTCAAATTGCCGAAGAAATCGAACAATTTGAAGCGGATTTGCGTGCTAGGATCGATCCTAACGCTTTACCGGCGCGCAGGGCCGGAGTTTTAAGTTGGCCAATTATCGGACGTAAGATGACCCAGGGATATGGAGCGACTAAATTTGCACGCTATGGTTATAAAGGTAAGTGGCATAACGGCATAGATATCGGAGCGCCAATTGGGACGACTATCGTGGCTCCAGATGACGGAATTGTCCTCAATACTGGTAATCAGGACCAATTTTGTCGTAAAGGAGCGTATGGAAAATACATAGTAATAAGACACTCAAACAATTTAGTGACCCTTTTTGCCCATCTTTCTCAAATATCAACTACTCCTGGCTCACAAATTAAGAGGGGGGATATTATTGGATATGTCGGCAATACTGGCTATTCTACTGGATCTCATTTGCACTTTACCGTTTATGATGGAAATTCATTTAGTATGAGATCAAGTAAAAGTTGCGGATTAATGCCATCAGGAGGAGATATTAATCCATTAAGTTATTTGGATTCACAGGGACTGGCTTTGTACATCGAAAACATGGGCCGAAGCGGTGGCTTATTTGAATCAGAAGACGAGGATCATCATAATCATAATGAGTAGTGTGTCGCAAAAGGTATATTGTGCGACAGTATATAAAAGGGTTCTCTTTTCAATAAACCAAAATCCTTACTTACTCGAAACCTTTCGAGCAGGCGAAGCTAGCGAAGTGATTCTTAATAGAATCACGAGCGAGGTGTTTTTGTTACAATTATCCTTAAAACAAAAACTTCGCCGTGGCGAGAAGAACTGGAGGTCGCCGCTGGAGCGACCGTAAGGGGTTGAGAGAAGTAAGGATTTTGGTTTGGGTCTCTGAAGGTAATCTGTGTTAAAATCAAACACAAACAACAATGTATCAATTTAATAATGCCGATAATTTTAAAGAGCAGTGCGGATATGTCATAGACGGTATCTGGTATCCCCGAGTGACTAAGATAGTGGAAATAAAAGCCAAACCAGCATTATATAAGTTTTATGCAGAGCTCGGAACATTTCAGGCCGGTGAAGATATAAAAACTAAGTCAGCTGCCGAAGGCACATTAATCCATGAGGCATTTGAAAAGATTTTAATAGGGGAATCCCCCACCATTGACCCATCAATCGCTCCCGCAATAAAAGCGGCCGTAAATTTTATAAGCAAAAATAAAATTCAGGTCTCTCCGGAATATGTGGAAAAAAGAGTTGTTAATCCCAAACATCGCTATGCGGGCACAGTAGACACGCTGGCTCTGATTGATGGTAAATTCGGCGTTCTAGACATCAAAACATCGCAATCAATATATAGAGATTATAATTTACAAACATCAGCTTATGTTGACGCTTTAAAAGATCAATTCAAAAATTTACAAACTCGCTGGATAATGCGCATTGATCAAATTAAAACTTGCGAAATATGCAGATCCACAATGAGAAGCAAGGGCGGAAGAGATAAAATACGAAAACCATATCCCCTGCCCTATGGCTGGAAAGACTGTGTAGATAAGGAGGGCTGTGGAAAACACGAGTGGATGGAGTTAAAGGGAGTGGTAGAACTTAAAGAATTTCCCTATTGGCAAGAGGATTTTCAAGCTTTTTTGGGGGCAAAAAAATTATGGGAGTGGGAAAATGAATATTGGTTAAAAAAAGTTGGGTATTTGCTATAATTAGAGCATGGGACAAATTTTTTCTTTTTTGTTAATCGCTTTTTTATTGAGCAATAATTTATCGGTCGTTAATGCGATAGAATTTCCTTCTTGGTTTCGGATTTTTTTTCTACAAGAAACAACCTATCCAACAACGGGAACAACTTATCCAACAACAGGGACAACCTACCCAACAACTGAAACATATCCAACAACATACACTGCTCCATCAACACCAACAGGAACATATGTAGATACAACAACGGGAACAACCTATCCAGCACCAACAGGAACAACCTATCCAGCACCAACAGGAACAACCTATCCAGCAACAACGGAAACAATTTATCCGACTATGCCGTCAGGAACTTCCTATGCCCCAACAACCTATAATCTTCCACCAGGAACGCCAATAATTAGAGAATCTGCCACTACAAAGGCCCTAACTCTCGTAGTGAATGCAATAATAAATACAATAGGCATGTCTCCAGAAACAGCTGCTGCTGTGTCAAATCTAGCTTTTAATATGGATAATTTAATATCTCAACCAAGTAATAACCTTAGCTTGCTTAATGCAATAAGTAAGTTGGATAAGGCTTTTGAAGGAGTCCTTATGTATTACTTAAATAATAATGACCCTGAAAAAAATAAAGAGATTATTAAAATATTCGCTGAATGGTCCTGGATAATTATACAAAATCCTAATGAATCTACAATAAATGCATATACCAAGGCAGCTGAAAATCTTTTGCCTAAAAAACAAGAAATAGTTGAGCCACAACTACCAATCGTTGACATTCCCTATATTAGCGAACCCGCAAAAGGATTATCTGAAGAAAGAATTGGGGGGCTTAAAGAAAATGAGATATCGGCAGTAGTAGAAGAAAAAAGAGGAAGAGGAAGAAAAGTTTTAGAAAGATTCTTTCCAACCGCTGGCACCGTTGGCTCAATAGGGTCAGATATCATCAGAACAATCAAAGCCAGCAGTTTTTACCGTGAGTCTCTTGCCCCTTTAATAGAATTTTTCCGCGGCCAAAATCCATCCCAAAAAGAAAAACTACTATCAGAACCAGTAGTAAGCAATAATAACCGCATGTACTTGGCGCAGTCACTCAATAGAGATAAACAACTGTCAACAAAATCTTATTATCAAGATCAGTACTGGAAAAAAGTTAATAATGTTTCTGATTTAGTAGCTAAAGCCCTGCCCACTACCTTAACCTATACTGCGGCGCCGGGTTCATTTACTTCCGGAGGTGGTGGCATTAATTATTTCAATGAATCTAGCCAGATTCAACCAGGTCTTGTTTCGTGTTTAACACAAGTTTTGCAAGGTAAAATTGAAACAGGCGTATTAGATGACGAATTAGAAGTTTATGGATATTTATTATGGTTCTTTGATGAAACCGTGGATGCCGTCAGCAGAATTTATAAATCTGATTCATCAGACAATAAGAAAATTGAGGATATGGTCGTTATAGTTAATGGTTGTAAAAGGTTAGGTAAGTCTTCTTTCTCTTCTGTTAAAGATTATAAAGATAAGATATTAGAAGCGATGAATAAGGACATATTAGTATCCGCACCAACTAAATCAACAAAAGCTACAATAGATAGCGTTGAAATAACAGTTTATGGAGAATTTAGTAAAGTTGGATATGAAAATAAAGGCAAAATAAATAATTGTAATTCTTTTGTCAATGAAAGTGGAACTGGTTCAATAGAATGGTCATCACCAGAAAAAGCTGGAGTAACCGACAATGTTAAGGCAAATGCAACCACGATGCCTAATAAAGAAACGAAATGGCTTAAAGCAACTGATTGTAAATTCTTTATTGCATCCAACGCTAAAAAAGTTGATGGTATTAAAGTTAAAATAAAAAGAGGAACAGAAGGCGGTACGGAGGTTATTAAAGATTTATCAGTCAAATTAGTAAAGAATGGCAGTATAGTAGGCACAGACAATGCCAGTACCACAGCTTGGACAGCCGCCGATGTTACGGCTGTATATGGTTCTGAAACTGATACGTGGGGATTAAATTGGGAACCTAAAGATATTAATG
Organism: uncultured Candidatus Saccharibacteria bacterium; assembly: GCA_964488085.1. Classification (GTDB taxonomy): domain Bacteria; phylum Patescibacteriota; class Minisyncoccia; order UBA6257; family UBA11618; genus CAZATK01. The sequence continues at coordinate 3,167 of CAZATK010000002.1, read as the reverse complement.
ATTCTAAATTTGGAGTTGCAATAGCTATAAAAAATGAAGGAGTCGCCCCAGTCGCTGTTGCTACGGTTGCTGTTACAACGGTTGCGCCAACTGTTACCGCCCCAGTACAACCAACTCCAAAAGCTTCGGCTCCAGTAGAAACACCGATTTCTAAAATGGTTAAATATATAATGACAATCCCTCTTAAATCAGGAAGTAAGGGGGAAAATGTTGCCACGCTCCAAACAGAAGTTCTGGCTAAAGTTAAAATGGGACCGCAAGCAGAAAGTTTAGCCACTTCATTTAAAAAAGGAACTGTTAAGCCGGGAACATACGGAGCAACAACCGCCGATGCCGTCTTTTTCATGAAAAATGTATTAGCTGCTTGGGCAAACAAAAATAAAAAAACCGACGATACTGATTTTGCCCAAATAATAAAAGAGGTTAAGAGTAATAATAAAGATTTTACTTACGCTACTTGGAACGCCTTCTTAAAGTATGTTAAGGCGAATGGGGGCTAGCCGTGTCTTATAACTAATACATCCCCTTCTTCTACGATGTAGTCCTTCCCTTCTAATCTTATCCATCCCTTTGCTTTTGCTTGTTGCCACCCTCCGGCTTCAAGCAATTTCAAATTATTAATTACTTCCGCTCTAATAAACTTTTTCTCAAAATCCGTGTGTATTACTCCTGCGGCTTGAGGTGCTTTAGAACCCTTAATAATCGTCCATGCCCTACTCTCTTTCTCTCCGGTTGTAAAAAAACTCATTAAATTAAGAATTTTATATGTCTCTTTGATTAAAAAAGACATGTCGGGATTTTCTTTTAAATCCGCCACGATATAAGCAGAGCCCTCGCTGTTTATTTTGTCTTTCAATGCTTGGCTTACATCTTCCTCTCTACCATTTATAAAATATATTTTTGGTTTAACGGCAAGAAGATTTATTTTTTCTTTAGACTCTAAATCTTTCAATTTCAATTCCGTGTCAATAATTTCTAAATCACGAATAGGATCCACGGAATTTTCCACATGGATAATGTCCTCATCTTTAAAAACTCTTAAAACTTCCACTATCGCATTTACTTCTCTTATGTGAGAAAGAAACTTATTGCCTAATCCCTCCCCCTTATTAGCCCCCTTAACTAATCCGGCAATGTCATAAAATTCCACTACAGCCGGAATAATTTTTTCTGATTTACTCATTAAAGCTAATTTTTCTAATTGCTCATCGGGAACAGTCACCACGCCAATATTGGGATCAATAGTACAAAAAGGATAGTTGGCAATATTGACCTCTTTTTTGGTTAAAAGTTTAAACAGCGTAGATTTTCCAACATTGGGCAGACCAATAATGCCAATAGATAATTTATTCATAAATAGGACTTGATTTTAGCATAAAAAAAATCCCCTATAAAGGGGACTACTTTTGAAAAAATCTACGCCATCCACGCCAATACTAAGTTTCTGCCGGCATTTTTTCCTTTATAACTATAAGAATGGTAGCCAGCACAAGCTGTGCATGAATCATTAATCTCTATATTATCTCTGGGAACTTCAAGCTGCCAAGACAATTGTTTTCTTATAAGATTATATAGATCTAAAGAAGTCTTTCCCCTTCTTGGACCCTTGCAAGCCACGCCAAATTTGAGTTCATAAGGAACAGGCAAACCAACTGTTCTTGGAAAATTTGTGACTTGAAAAATTATTTTTCTTAAAAAACCAATCCCATAACAACAAGGTCCAACACCATACCCAACTATAATCCGTACTCTTTTCGGATTGAGTTTATATTGACGGAAAGCATGTAAAATTATACTATCGTCATGCTTTGGAATTAAGCACCGCGTTCCACAATGTAAAAGGATAAGTCTATTGGTGTCTGTATCATGAATAATTACTGCGGGACAATCGCCATTGCAGAGGCCTACTGCCACATTCGGTTCTGATACCACCACTCCGTCAGCTTTTTCTTTTGTCCAAACTACTTCTGAACCCCATGGCTCTTCATTATTGTTCCCTAATTCCACAATTCTTGTTGTAAATGCACAATCCGGCAAAAAAACCTTTTTAATGCCTCTGGCTTTTAGTTCCTCTCTAATTCTATGAACTCTTTCGGGTCTTCCCACTCTGGAACCAAAATCAACTCCTTCTTTACCAACAATGCAGTGTTGAATTTCCAAGACACACCTCCTTTTCTGTCTTTCAAAAAACCAACAACAGTATATCTATTAAATTATTTTTAGTCAAGACTGCGTTGGTATAATTTGACTAAAAATAATTTAATTTAGATATAAGCCACCACCCGCTCTTCCTCGACGAGGCCGTGGAGGCGAATCCCGCCAGCAGGCAGGCAAAAATAAATTACAAAGCGCTGGTGAAGGGGTGGCTGGTGTTTGTTGAGAAAGGCGTCTCGGAGGCTGAATTAGCATGGTTCTAAAAAGATTGTTAAAATTTACTTCTTAACAATCTTTTTAGATAATTCAGCCGAGAGTCGAGTGGTGATTTTCTCGCTGGAGAAAATCAACCACGTACTTTCGAGACAAACACCAGACAGGACCCCCTTTAATATTTATTTATAAAAAATTTTATTTTCTACTCTCAAATCTATTTGGCTTACATTTTTTATTTTGTTTTTTTCCAGAGCAGACAAAAGTCCGACGATATTATTTTGAGGATTAAATCTTAAACTAAATAGTATTTTTACATCATTATTAGTGATAACAATTAAGTCTTGATCGTCTCTTATAAATAAAATATTTTTAACATTCAATTTGCCACTCTTTAAAAATTCCATTATAAACGCCATATTTTTCCATAAATAATCATCCAAAAATTGCTTATTAATTTCTGGCTTGTAATCGGAAATTTCGTTAATTTTTAAAGAAACATTACCCACAATAGTGGTAGCTTTATTTATTAAAACGCCATTATTATCAAACCAATAGCAGATATCCAGTCGCTCTTCACCAATACAAAAAACTCCGTATTCTCGTATTTTATTATTATTTGACTGCAAAGAACTCAATAAATCTGCCGAAGAACCGTTCCATAAATAATAAACGCTAATAAATAAAGAAGAAATGAAAACGAAAATTAAAAATACTAATCTCATTGAATAATCTTTTGAATTAAGGGGTTGATACGGGTTATTATCTCATAATGAGAGGCCCCTAATTTTTGCGCTATA
>CAZATK010000001.1:90328-93147 GCA_964488085.1 uncultured Candidatus Saccharibacteria bacterium | reverse complement strand
CTTGCGGCATAACTTTCTGGCTTAGTCTTAGCTTCAAAATTGTTGGCGCGAACAACTCCCACTAATTCTTGAATCATTTCTCTAGTATCGCCATTTTCGCCTACATCTATATGTACTTCAAAATCAAAATGAGGAATGTCATAGTTTTTTGCCAAAGATATAAATTCTTTTGAGACATCAAGAGACATTAAAACTTCTCGCCAAATGCGATCGCGCAGAGTTACAATTCTATCGCTTAAAACCCTTCGCCAAAAATATCTGCCTCCATTGCCAACTCTGTGAATTACAATTGCCGTAACAAAATCTACTCTGTTATTTGTCATTTCAGAGTCCGTGCCAATGAGAATCTTATACTGCCTCTTGTCGTCTTCCTTCATAAATCTTATGATTTCGGCAATAATTTGCTCAGGAGTAAATTTAATGCCTATTGAACTGTTAAATTGATTATCGTTCATTTGTTATACAGGATATGAGATTTCAAGGGAATTGTACAGTTTGCTCAAAATAAATTAATCTTCTGACTATGAAAAGAGTTTATTTAGATTATGCCGCCAGCACTCCGGTGGATCCAGAAGTAGAAATGGCAATGAGGCCTTTTTTTGGCATAAAAAATAATTTATTTGCCAATCCTGGCTCCACTCATTGGTTTGGTCAAAAAGCTTCTGCGGCTGTTTTTAATGCTAGACAAAAAATAGCCAAATCTATTGGCGCTGATTACAAAGAAATAATTTTTACAGGATCAGCAACGGAGGCAAATAATTTGGCATTAAATAGACGACAATCACGCGTTATAATATCCGCCATTGAACACGAATCAGTTTTAAATGTTGTGGGGGGTGAGGCGGTAATTATTCCGGTCAACAAAGATGGAATAATTGATTTAAAAAAATTTAAAGACGCTTTAAATAAAAATATTGTTTTAGTTTCAGTAATGCTTGCCAACAATGAAATCGGCACTATTCAGCCAATTTCTGAAATTGGGAAAATAATAAAAGAATTTAGAGGTAAAAATAAATATCCGTTATTTCACACAGACGCAGTTCAAGCGTTTCAATTTTTAAATTGCAATGTTGATGAACTGAATGTTGATTTAATGACATTATCAGCTCATAAAGTTTATGGGCCAAAAGGAATCGGCTTGTTGTATGTAAGGCAACCCAACGAGCAGATTTTAAATCCAATCATTTTGGGCGGGGGACAAGAAAATGGCTTAAGGTCAGGAACGGAAAATGTGCCCTACATTGTTGGTTTTGGAAAAGCAGTTGAATTGGCGGATGCAAATAGAGCTAAAGAATATAAGCGTTTAAAATTATTGAGAGATTATTTTTGGAAAGAATTAAAAAAAATTATTCCTAATGCTGAATTAAATGGCTCTTTAGAAGAGCGTTTGCCTAATAATTTAAATGTTTATTTTCCGGGAAGGCCCGCTCAAGATTTATCTATTGAGCTTGATCTAAATGGCATTGCTGTTTCTACCGGTGTTGCTTGCGCTTCTCGATTGGCTACTCCCTCTCATGTAATTAATGCTCTCGGTTTCGGCGGTGATCGGGCCCACAGTAGTATCCGCTTTTCTTTTGGGCGTTATACTAGTAGAAAAGACATTGATTGGACTTTGAGCCGCCTTCGCCAAAGATTTAAAAGTATTTAAAAAGGGCTACGGCGAGCTTTAGCCCGTTAGAAGTAGTCTCGCCAAGGTCCTTTCGGACTCGTCCGCCTCAGGCGGGCGAGCGAGACTTCTAACGGGCTTTACAATTTTTAGAAAAAGGTTTAATATACAATAGAAAAATGAAGTCTTTTCATCGCTTTACAATTAAAGCTCAAGAGGCATTGCAGAACGCCCAAGATTTGGCCGCGCAGGGAAATCACGGAGAGTTTAAGGCCGCTCATTTGCTTAAGGCATTACTTAATGACGAGCAAGCTCTGGTCAGCCCTATGCTTTTAAAAACAGGAATTAATTTGGACTCTCTTGACCAAGAGTTGGAAAAAGACTTAGCTCGAATGCCAAAAATTTTTTCTGCTACTCCTGTCGGCCAGTTGTATTTGTCTCAAGAAATAATTCAGGTGATGGATAGGGCTGCTAAGATAGCTCTAGCGCAAAGAGACGAATTTATTTCTTGCGAGCATTTTTTATTAGCTCTTATGGACATCAAATCGTCTGCGCAAGCTATTTTAGAAAAGTTTGGAGTAAAGCGTGAGTCGTTGTTGCGGTCTTTGGCGCAATTGCGTGGTTCTGCGCGCATTGTTGACGAGACCCCTGAAAGTAAATTTCAGGTTTTGGAAAAATACGCTATTAACTTAACCGAAAGAGCCCGCGATGGAAAACTGGATCCGTTAGTCGGCCGAGAAGAAGAAATAAGGCGCTTAATGCAGGTTCTTTCTCGTCGCACTAAAAACAATCCAGTTTTAATAGGTGAGTCGGGTGTTGGAAAAACAGCTATCGTTGAAGGATTGGCTCAAAGAATTGTTAGCGGTGATGTGCCGGAAACTTTAAAAGGTAAAGAAATAATAATGTTGGACATCGGTTCTTTAATTGCCGGCACTAAATTTAGAGGAGAGTTTGAAGATCGTTTAAAGGCATTTATTAGAGAAATTCAAAATTCGGCGGGCCGGCTGATATTATTTATTGATGAAATACATATGATCGTTGGAGCGGGGGCCGCAGAAGGTGCGGTGGACGCTTCTAATTTACTTAAGCCGCCATTAGCGAGGGGAGAACTGCACGCTATCGGAGCAACAACTCTTCGTGAATATCAAAAACACATTGAAAAAGATCCCGCGCTAGAAAGACGCTTCCAACCAATTGTTGTAGAAGAACCTTC
>CAZATK010000001.1:79633-90228 GCA_964488085.1 uncultured Candidatus Saccharibacteria bacterium | reverse complement strand
AAAGAAAATAGAAAAAATAATAAGGATAGATTGAGAGTTATTGAAAATCAATTAAAAAAAATAAAAACACAGAACGATGAATTGTCTGCTAATTGGCATGCGGAAAAAATAACATTTGATAATCTTAATAGTCTTAGAAAAAGAATAGAAGATTTGCGTCGTCAGGCAGAACTGGCGGAAAGAGAGGGGAATTTAGAAAAAGTAGCGCAGGTTCTTTATGGCGAATTGCCTGCGGCAGAAAAGGAGTATCAGATTTTTGAGAAAAAACATTTTTCCAGAAAAGATCAATTTTTAAAACAAGCAGTGGATGAAGAAGATATTGCCGGGGTGGTAGCGCGTTGGACTGGCATACCTTTACAAAGAATGTTGGAATCGGAAACTAGTAAATTAAATCGCATTAAAGAGGTTCTATCTCAAAGAATTGTGGGACAAGAAGAAGCCATTAAGGCAATTTCTAGCGCTCTGCATAGATCAAGGGCTGGTTTGTCTGATGAAAACAAACCACTAGGATCTTTTATGTTTTTAGGTCCTACGGGTGTTGGTAAAACAGAATTAGCTAAAGCCTTGGCAGAATTTATGTTTAATGATGATAAGGCTCTTATTAGAATAGATATGTCAGAATATATAGAACGTCACGCAGTATCTCGTTTAATTGGTTCGCCTCCGGGTTATGTTGGTTTTGAAGAAGGCGGTCAATTAACAGAAATAGTTCGTCATCGTCCTTACAGCTTAATATTGTTTGATGAAATAGAAAAAGCGCATCCAGAGGTCTTTAATATTTTATTGCAGATATTAGACGCGGGACGTTTAACTGACGGCAAGGGAAAAATTGTTAATTTTAAAAATTGCATTATCATTATGACTTCTAATGTCGGCAGTCATTATCTTAGAGAAATGTCTTATTTGGGTTTTGGCTCCGTTTCTTCAAAAGAAATGAGCAGTCAAGAGACAACCTTTAAAGATAGAGTTCGTCAATCTTTAAAAGAAAAATTCAAGCCGGAGTTTTTAAATCGTATTGATGAAACCCTTATCTTTAATTCACTGCGTCCAGCAGATATTGAGAAAATTGTTACCATCCAGTTAGAAAAAGTGGAAAAGAAATTAGCGGAGAAGAATGTAAGGTTAGTTTTAGATTCGTCAGTTAAGAAATATATTGTAGAAAATGGATTTGATCCTGAATATGGCGCCCGACCTATTAAAAGGTTGATTCAGAAAACGATTTTAGATAAATTGGCCGAAAAAATTATAGGCGGTCATATTAAAGATGGCGACAAGGTTAAGGTTGGCTTTAAAGAATCAAATATTTATATTAACGTTTAAGTCGTTTGTTTTCGGCTTATTCTTGTATTTTTACAACACAAATCCCAGTTTAATCTGGGGTGGTGCTTTTATAACGGTCTCTTTTTTACTATACAGTAGGCCTCTTTTTAATTTTACTTCTCATTCGTCTTTATTTTTTGTTTTATTATTTTTGGCTTTATGGATTGGGGGGATTGGCAGTTGGATAACTAATATTTCTTGGTGGTTACTGACTTTATCTTTTGGTGTTTTATTGGGTTTAAAAAATTTAATTCTAACCCATAGATATTATTGGCATTATTTTGTAAGTTTTACGGCAAGTTATTTACTTTTTCTAAATTTTTTTATTTTAGATAAATCAAACTGGTTTTGGTTGAAGTGGCTGATGACGGTTATTTTGATATTTTTACTTTTTAAAGATTTATTATTGCCGGAAGTTTTATCAGGAGTGACAGCTCTTATGATTGGCGAATTATTATGGATTACTGCTTGGTTGCCAATAGGTTTTTTGAGTTCGGCTAATTTATTAATATTGTGTTTATTGTTTATAGTTGATGTTTTTGGCTATAAGAGATTGTCTCTAAAAAACTTCGGTCTTTTTATTATTTTAATAATTATAATTTTAGGCAGTTCTTATTGGCGCATATAGTCAAACTCTAAATCTCAATGACCAATGACCAATAAAATCACAATAATTAAAATCCCAAAAGAATTGGGATTTATGATTTGGTCATTTGTTGGGATTTGGACATTGGTGCTTGGGGTTTTATTCTTTCAAGTCTGGTCTTATTTTTTCAATTTTGGCCTTAATTTGTTTAACTAGGGCGTCGTCTTTTTCAACTTCCGCTATTGATAATTGTTGTAATAATAATTCAATGCGAGTGGGGGATAATTTAATTTCTTCGTCAAGTAACTTCTTCGTTTTTTCCAGCAGTTCTTTATCGTTTGTAATTTTATACGCTTCAATCATCATTTCTAAAAAAATATAAGAATTTTTCACTCCAGCAAATTGAGACCGATCCTTTTCAAACCAATTTGAAGTTAGTTTTGATACAATCTCAACATTTCTTTTTTGTTCTAATGCGTCTATGTTTTCTGTTTTTAACCAATTAATAAAATCTTTAGAAAAAGTAAATAATTGTTGGTCTAATTCAATTTGACCTACGGGAGAATAAAATTTTAGGGCTATTTCAAAATTATCAAGAGCCTGTTTAGGTGTTTTTCCGTTGACTCCCACCGCATTCATTATGAGCATGTTTTTTCGTAAAGGAAGATAAATCGTGTAGTACATTGAAAGAGCAATTAAAAAGATCAAACAATATACTACTATCCATTTTAAAACAATATTTTTAATCATTGGTTTGTGTCTGAAATTCTAATTTGTAGTTAATGAAAAAGGCCAGAAATAAAAATAAATTTAAATATATCGGTAATACTTCAAATAGCGTTAAGCCATTTATTAAATAAATAACTGGCATGCTGAAAAGAATAGGCCAAAACCAGCCGTTGTCTTTTTTTAAACGCATTAAACTTCTAAATAAAAAATAGAAAATTGATAAATATGCTGAAAGCAAAACTAATCCCCCGCCAATTAGATATTCTAAAAATATATTATGAGTGCGATCAAACCAAGATTCTATTCCGTAATGTTTGGCATTGTAATATTTATCAAAAACATATGGGAAATTTTCCGCACCCCATCCCAATATCGGTTTCTCTAAAAATCCAGACAATGCAGAGCCCCACGTCCAAAAACGAGGCAAAAGAGTATTATAGGCGTCGCTTCCCCAAACATTGAATACAAGAATAGTAGTCCCCAAAGTAATTAAAAGAATTGTTACGAAAATTCCCAGATAGCATAGTATCAAAATTTTTTGTGTAAATTTATGCCTGTGATGTTTATGCAAACGCCATAACATTAACAATTCGGCGAATATTATTCCAATAGCGATTGCTAAAAACGTCGCTCTGGTTCCTGCTTGAAAAAGCATAAAAACATGCAATAGTCCTGATAAATATAAAAGTATTTTTATAAATTTATTTTTTTCTTCAAATAAAAGCCAGATTATAAAAAATAATCCAAAGACCATAAAAATAGATAAATAAGAAGAATTACCCAAAGTTCCAGAAATTGGTCCGGGTGACACGATAAACCGACCCCCAATTTTCAATGTTTGGGCTAAGCCATAAAGCGCCACAATAGAGCTTAATAGAGTTTGCCATTTGAGAAGTTTTCTCCAGTCTTTTTTTGATTTAAATATTATTGTTGTCAATGTAAAAAAAATAAAATAATGGAGCATTTGCCATCCCCCTTCCGCTCTTTCAAAGTTAGACCAAAAAGCAACTGTTGGATTAAGCGCTGTAAAAGATGTAAGGACGAACAATGTAATAAATACTAACACTGATAAAAATAGTGGTTGTGATAATATGGCTCTCCAATTATATTTTTTGCTCCAAAAAATTAATTCTATAAGAAAAGCCAATAGCGCTAGTTCCACCGCCGTTCTAAAAAATAAAGCTTTTCCAGTAATAAAAGGGAAAAACAAACTCTTAGTTATTATGAGAGGAGAAAGGAGGGTAGCGTATATAAATAATTTTGCCATTGACATCAATGTTTCTATTTTTTAATATGAAAGTCAATAAAAGAATAAGATGAGATATCTTAAGACCAAAGAATTAATTTATAGTTTGATGAGAATAGCGATTACGATTCATAATGAAGAATTAAGGATTAAAATTAATTCTTGGTCATTACAGCTTTTTGAAGATTTAACTTTGGAGGATTTTAAACGATCGCTTGAAGCAATTAGATTACTTTCCGAATTCATCAAGTTTGGCAAAATGATTTATGAGATAGAACCTGCTAATGCTGATATTCTTGTTGCGGAGCTAGATAATTTAGAGTCGGCAATCCGGCAACAGAATAGTTTTGCCGGATTGCCGAGTGTTAAAGAGCTATTTTCTGACAATAATATAATTGAGGTTAGAAATGAGATTGATGAGCCCGACGCTAACAGCTTAAACGCAGTGATTAGACAATCGTCGCTTTTAGAGAAAGTTAGACAGTTTTCTAAGGATGGCTGTCAGATGAAAGATTTAATGCCTGCTTTCCCAGAGGTAAGCGAAAGAACTATTCGTTATGATTTGCAAAAGCTTCTTAATCAAGACCTAATTATAAGAGTTGGTAATGGTTCCAGTACCAGTTACGTAATAAAGTAAGTAGTCACTTCGTTATAATAGATTGCAAGTAGATGTAGGTGGTTAGCCAACTTGACTTCGCTTGCCTTATTTGCTACATTTCAATTAAGACGATAGTGGTTCGGTGTGAGGCTGGACCCCTTTTTCTTTAGGAAAAATGCGCTTTTTCAGCCTCGAACCACCATATTCGGGGTTTTTTGTTAATAGGGATTATCTCTTGATTAGTGGTCGGTAGTCCAGGGCATAATCTTTTAAAAACGAAGTCGATAAAAATTAAAATAAATTAATGCAAAAATCAATTAAGAAAGTTTCTTCAATTTTACTTTCAGCTACAACTGTTATTTGGCTTTCTGGTGCTACAATGTTAGTTCCTACGGCCTTTGCGCAGGTTAGTATTGAAAGTTTATTGCAACAAATTGCTGCATTACAAGCTCAATTAGTAGCTCTTCAAGGCAGTTCTGGTGGCGCTATGATGGACAAGGGTTCTTGCAGCTTCACTCGCGACCTCACCGTGGGTGTAAGAGGCGATGACGTCACATGCTTACAGAAATCCTTGGGAATGAGCACTGTAACTGGTTATTTCGGTTCCTTAACAAAGGCCGCCGTAGCTAAGTGGCAGGCTGAAAAGGGCGTGTCTCCAGCAGTAGGTTATTTCGGTTCTAAGTCTCGCGCTGCATTTGGCGGTAGCATGACTGGTGGACCGGGCGTAGTTGTTCCGGCTTCTGGTTTAGCAGTTTCCTTAGCATCTGATTCTCCTATGGGCAGCGCAATCGCTGGCGCAGGACAAATTGACGTTGCTAAATGGGTATTTACTGCTTCTACTGGCGCTGGTCTAACAGTTTCTGACTTAAAATTAACGAGAACTGGCGTAGTTAGCGATGCAAACGTAAGCAATCTATATTTAGCTGATGAATCTGGCGTTATTTTCGCTCAGTATTCTTCTCTAAACAATGGAGTTGCTTGGTTTAATGGTTTGAACTTACAGGTTAATGCCGGCCAAAGCCGCATTGCCACTCTAAGAATGGACCTAAGCACTAGCGCTACTGCTGGTAATACTTTGGGTTGGAGATTAGACGAAGTGAAGGGAGGTGGCGGAGTTTTAGCTACCCCAAAATCTGCTAGCAAAGAATTAACAGTTACAACTGTTGCAAATCCAAGCTTAGCAGCCGTAACTTACACTTACGTTACAACCGGTTCTACAGTTGACGCAGGTACTAATGGCTTTTTAGCTCATTCAGCGACTATTAACGTTACTAATAGCGCCGCTTTGTTAAAGAGTATTAAATACACTGTCGTCGGTTCTGCTAATAAAGCAGACATCAAAAATGCTAGGTTGAAAGTTGGTGGCACAGAAGTCGCAACTGTTGCTACTTTAACTGGAGATTTAGCTACTTTTGTTCCAGCTAGTGAAGTTAAATTGCCAACAGGAAATTCAACATTTGAAGTTTTTGTTGACGTAATGGGTAGTCCAAACAGAACTATGGCTTGGAATGTTCTAAGGCCATATGACGGTGTTTTCGTAGACACTCAATACAATGCTAATTTAACTCCAAGTACATCTGGTAGTGCTACAACGGTTACTATTAACCAAGGTAGAGTTACAATCAGCAAGGCATCCGATTCTCCAACTGGCAATATTCCAGCTGGCGCATCTAATGTAGTTTTAGGCAAATTCACTTTTTATGCTGGTGGCGAACCAGTTAAAGTTCGTTTCTTGCCTGTTACTCTTCGAAATGCTGGTGATACAACTGGCGCTGTAAATACTGATCTTCGCAACATCACCGTTGTTGATGATGTTGGTAATTCAGTGGGTACAACCGCTACATCTCCTTCCGGAGTTTGGGGCGCAGCAGCTTGTGACAGTTCGGACGTTACAGGTGCTGTTGGCGCTAACGATTGTGATATTAACTTTGGTACAAGTAGTTCCTACATTAACTACGTCATTCCAGCCAATACAACTCGTGTTTTGTCTGTTAAGGCTGATGTAGTTAGCACTGCTAATATCACTTCTGCGAGAGCCTCATTAGGCGCTCCAGCCAGCGCTAACCTAGAAGGACAAATTTCCTTCCAGACAAGCACTGGTGGTACAGCTACCGGCAACACATTAACTGTTGTTACTAGTCCTTTAACTGAGGCTAACAACGGGTCCTTTGTTGCCCCAACTTATGTAGCTGGCGCCGTGGGTGTAAGAGTTGCCTCATTCGTGTTATCTGCCTCTTCAGCTGAAGGCATCAGAGTTTCTACTTTGACCTTTGATAAGGATTCAAATGTTGACTTTGACGCTCAAAACTTGAAAGTAATGGTTGGTAGCACTCAATTCGGCACAACTCAAGCGATTGTTGCTGATGCAGAAACAGCAATGACATTTTCTGGATCGTCTCCGTTGTTAATTCCAGCGGGAGGTTCAGTGGTTGTTGACTTGTATGCTGACATCTTAACTAGCTCTTCTGCCGCTACGCACTCAGCGGTCTTTGATTTGACTGATGGTAGCGCTGTTGGATCAACATCCAATAGCTCTATTACTTGGCCAACTACCGATCCTTCTGGTCAGAGCGTAGTAATCTCAGCTGCCGGTACCCTAACTTTAGCTACTGATTCGGACAATGTTCCGGCTCAATATCTTGTTATGGGTTCAGTCGACAGCGTGGTTTACAAGATTAGATTAACAGCAAGCAATGCTGAAGATATTAGATTAAGTGATATTACCTTTAGAGATACTATTACTTCTAACAGCGGTACTGCTTTCTCTTTCTACGACTACAAGTTGTATGATGGTAATACTCTTGTTGCTGGTCCAAGAAGCATGGCTATTGGTGGTGACGGTACTACAGGAACCATTGCGTTCGCTCTAGGATCCGATTCCCCATTATTAGTTTCAAAGAACACTTCTAAGACCTTAACCTTGAAAGCAAGTCTTGCAACCTTTAGTGGTGGCGCAGTTTCAAACTCCGCTCACACTATTGGCATTGCCGCTATAGGTGATGTAGTTGCTAATGGTAAGGATTCTAGCGCCGCATCTACAATCAGTGGTACTCCAACTGGTACAGCGCAAACTGTTTACAGAACCAAGCCATCACTCACCTCGAGCGTCCTAGGCGCAGTGTCTAGTCGTACTCGTCAGGGTGTTGATGAATTGGCTAACTTGAACTTTAGCGCTAGTGCAATTTCCGGTGACAATCTGACAATGAATACCGTTACTGTGAAATTCGTCGGTGGCGCAGTTACAAGCGGTGCAACCGCTTTCTCTGTACAGTTGATTGACGCGAATACAAATGCCAACTGGGGTAGTTCAGCTGCTCAAACTTGTACACCATCTGGTGGCAACTCTTGTTCTGTAAGTTTCGCACCAGCATTTATTATTACTGGTGGCACTACAAAGGTTGTGAAGTTAAGAGCCAACTCTAGCAGCTTCACTGATGCAGCCAACAGCGTTGATTCGTTGTCTGTAATAGTTGACGCCGCTGGACAGATTGTATGGAGCGATGGTACTACGGGTACAGTTACCTCGAATACTATCACTTGGGAGGCGTATCAAATCCCATTGTCCTTGGTTAACATTAGTTATCCATAGTTCTGAACTGACAGCTTTGGACTCGCCGAAGGCGAGTGGAAAACCCCGCTCTTGAGAAGCGGGGTTTTTCTATGCTATAAGTTTAATCACTATGCCAATTAAGAATTATCTGGAAAGAGGTCTAATTATCGGCTTATATTTCCTTCTTTTAACGCCCCTGCTCTTTCAGCAAAGTCTTATACATCCGCTCATAACCTTTAAAACCGTTATTTTGCAGGTTGTTATAGAGATTCTTGCGGCTGTTTATATATATTTAATTATTTTTCATAAAGAATATCGTCCTCAAATAACCCTAATCACTTTAAGTATTTTGGTGTTGCTAGTCGCTGTTTTTTTGTCAGGGATTTTTGGCGTTGATTTTTATAGGAGCTTTTGGTCTGTTGCAGAAAGAATGACCGGTATTTTTCTTTGGCTTCATTTAGCGGCTCTCTTTTTTATATTACGCAGTTTGGGTGACAAGATTAATTGGGTCAGATATTTTTCTTTTTCTGTATTAGTGAGTTTTTTTGCGGCTCTTTTTCCCGTTATTCAATTAATTTTTCCCGGCGTCTTTTTTGATAAAGTTTCTGGTCGTTTAAGCGGTACTATCGGCAATCCCATCTTTTTGTCTATATATCTTCTTTTCCACTTATTTATTGGTTTGTGGTTGGCAGCGCATTTTTGGAAAAAAAATAATAATCTTTTTACCAGCTTATTTGTTATTTCTGCGGGATTTAATTTGGTTGTCATTTTTTTAACACAAACCAGAGGTACTTTTATCGGTTTATTAGCGGGCTTCTTATTTTTATTTACAACCCTTGCCTTTAAAAATTTTTGGAAAACAAAAAGATATATAATAATTGCGGTTATAGTATTTTTAATAGCTTCTGCGTCTTTTTTTGTATTTACTCGCAACACTTATTCATTTTGGCAGAACGTACCGTTGGTGGGTCGTTTTGTTGGCGATTTAGGCGTTGGACCGCGCTTCTTTGCCTGGGAAGTGTCTATAAAAACTTTTTTAGAAAAGCCAGTTTTTGGTTGGGGTTGGGAAAATTTTTATTACGCTTTTAATAATCATTATGAGCCGTCTTTATTAAAGTATGGATTTGGAGAGACTTATTTTGATAAACCGCATAATGTCTTTTTGGAGTTTCTAACAAATACCGGCTTGTTGGGATTTCTGGCTTATTTGTGGCTTTTGTTCGCCGCTTTTCGCGGAACAACTCGTTTGAAAGAGGGGAGAACATTTATTCAAGCGCTATTAATTGGTTATTTAATTCATAACTTTTTTGCTCTTGATACGCTGACTAGCTATTTAATGTTTTTTGTTATTTTGGCTTTTATTGACCCCGTGTCTTCTATCGATGAGGTTAAAAACTACGTTGAACCTAAATGGCGTTTAGTAATTTTAATTATTTTACTAACCTTATCCTCATCACTTATTTATTTTGTAAATTACAGATTATGGATAGCCAATCATTGGGAGTATTTTGCAGCAAATTATTTTGTTCAAGATAGGGGCGAAGAGGGGCTGGAATACTTTAATGCTGCCATAGACGCCCCCTCTGTTTATTCAGATCAAATAAAGAATGATTTGGGAACTTCTGTACCGAGTTTTTTAAAGCAGGGCGTGCCTATTCCAGATGGCAAAAATTTAATTAAGCGTTCAATGGAAGAGTTAAAAAAAGTTGCTGATAGAAACCCCCTTCAATATTTTTATCATTTGTCTTTGGCTGATACGGCAAATATTTCTTATATAATAGACTCATCTTATTTAGATTTAGCCGAGGAAGAATTAAAAATTGCTGAAAAATTAAGTCCTAAACGCCAAAGCACTTTACATGTTTTATCAAAAACCCTTTATTTAAAGGGCGATAAAGAGGGAGCGATTAGCGCTATGAAAAAAGCAACAGATTTAGCGCCCGAAGTTCCGGAACCTCATTTTTTCTATGGCATGTTTTTACTTGATAGTGGTCAAAATAAAGAAGCTATAAAAGAACTAAAATCAGCTAGAGATTTAGGTAGAATGGCAAAAAACGTTGATGAGGCCAGATTATTAGGGGGATATTTTGCTGATGCGGAATACTATGATATTGCGGTTGATTATTTTCAAAAAGCATTGGAGTTTGATCCAAAAGATAAAGAAGCAAAAATGAAACTGGGACTTACCTATTATCTTATGGGGAAGTTGGATTTGGCAAAAAAGTTTATTGGAGAGGTGATTGCTACAGAAGACTTATCTAAATCGCCACAATACGAAGCTATAAAACCGATTTTAAAAGATTTAGGATTAGAGGAATGATTCGTATTTAGAAATCATGTTTGATAATTGGAATTTTTGAACATCTTGGAGAGATTTTTTACTAAATTCTTCTCTTAGTTTTTGATTGCTAATTAAAATTTTTATAGCATCGGCGAGCGCTTGAGGGTTTTCTTTTTCTACTAACAATCCATTTTCTCCGTCTCTTATTATTTCCGGAATGCCACCAACATTAGTAGCGATAATAGGTAGGCCCTCCGCCATGGCCTCTAAAAGAACATAAGGCAT
>CAZATK010000001.1:45366-79533 GCA_964488085.1 uncultured Candidatus Saccharibacteria bacterium | reverse complement strand
CTTATATTATAATTTTTTAGTTTTTGTAAAAGTGGTCCATTATCTCCCGCGGCAACAATTATTTCGTATTTATCTTTTAAGGCGATAGATGCGTCATAAACCCAGCGTTGCGCTCCTCCCAGTTCCGATTGAGTGATTATAAACAAGATTTTCTGCATCTTTGACTTATTAGCAGAAAGTCAGTATATTTTCAATTGTTATGTCAAGGTGTTTAGTAACTGGAGGAGCAGGTTTCATTGGTTCTAATTTAGTTGATGAGCTCATAAAAAGAGGCCATAAGGTTTTAATTATTGATAATTTATTAACCAGCAAAAAAGAAAATCTGAATTCAAGGGCCAAATTTCATAAGTTGGATATAAGGAATTTAAAAGCCATTAAGCCCCTATTTAAAAATATTGATTGGGTTTTCCATTTAGCGGCCTTTGCCAGAGTTCAGCCTTCCATTGAAGACCCTGTAACTTCTAATGATATAAATTTAAACGGAATGCTTAATGTTTTAATTGCTGCAAGAGATGCTAAAGTAAAAAAATTTATTTATAGCGCTTCCTCTTCTGCTTATGGAAATCAATCAAAAATGCCGTTAAAAGAAAGTATGCCAGCCAGTCCCTTGAGTCCTTATGGTTTACAAAAGTATGTTGGCGAACTTTATTGTCGTTTGTTTTCTCAAATTTATGGATTACCAACAGTTGGTTTGAGATATTTTAATGTTTATGGAAAAAGGCAGGCTACGGAGGGAGCCTATTGTTTGGTAATGGGCATTTTTGTCAATCAAAGACTGCATGGAAAACCAATGACTATTACTGGGAATGGAAAACAGCGTCGTGATTATACAAGCGTTGAAGATGTTGTGAGGGCAAATATTTTAGCTGCTGAAAGTAAAAAAGTTGGAAATGGAGAAATGATTAATATTGGCAGAGGTCATAATTATAGTATTAATGATTTGGCAAAAATGATTGGCGGGCCTGTGGTTTATTTGCCTCCAAGAATTGAACCGATGGAGACCTTGGCAGATAATAGTTTGGCAAAAAAATTGTTAGGATGGCAACCGCAAGTTAATTTGCCGGAATGGCTTTCTGAATATAAAAAAGAGTTGGGTTTGTAGCGCTATGCCGAAAATTATTTTTGCGCACCCGGCAATCAAGCGATATCGTCAAGAGCTTTTTGGTCTTTTAGATCAAAATTTTGATATTAAGTTTTTATTTACCGAAGATTATGAACATAATATTAATTTTCTTAAAAAATTTTTCTTAAACAATTGGCAAGCATTTGCATCTAGTCCGTTTGTCTTTTATTCAAAGGGAGCGGTTTGGCCTTTGTTGAAGATAGCTTTATTTGGTGAATATGATATTTGGATTGATTCTGTTTTAAATAGTTTTACTACGCATTTCGCGTTTCCCATTGTTAAGTTAAGAGGCAAAAAGTTTTTATTATTTTCTGAAGATTGGTGGTGGCAGAAAAATTGGAAAGGGTTTTTTATTAGACCCTATGCAAAATTTATTGCTAGAAACTCTGACGCAATTTTAACCGCCGGCTCTCGTACTAGAAACTTTTTTGTTGAATTGGGAGTTGATCCCTCTAAAGTTTTTTTAGCTTTTAATGCAACTACTGACCTGTCTATAAAAATACATAAGGAAAAACCACTTAATGAATTTATTGTTTTATATTTAGGGCGTATCGTGCAATACAAGGGATTGGATGTTCTGATCAGAGCTGGAAAAATATTAAAATTCCTAATTCCTAATTCTAAATTCTTAATTCTTGTTGTAGGCGATGGCGATTTTAAGAAAGATTGTGAGAAATTGGCTCAAGATTTGAAATTAAATAATATTCAATTTATTGCATCCGTTAGTGCGGAGGAAGCAGTAAATTACTATGAAAGAGCAAGCTGCTTTGTTTTGCCGGCTCGATTTTTGTGGAATTCAAGCATACCGGCAGAGGCCTGGGGATTTACGGTAAATGAAGCATTAAGCGCCGGTTTGCCCGTTATAACTACGGATGCCGTTGCTTCGGCAGATGATTTAATAACGGATGGCGTAAATGGTTTTAAAATAAAATCTGACAATCCAAATGATTTAGCTGAAAAAATAAAATTACTAATGGAAAATCCAGAGATCTTATTAAAAATGAGAAATTCAGCTAAAGACGGAATGAAGAATTTTACTCCTCAAAAACAATTTGAAGTTTTTAAGAAAGCTTTAACTGATGATGAAGAAGAAATAAAAAATATAAAAAAAATAACCGATGAAGTTCACGGCTGGTTAAGCGATAACGAGGCAAGATGCTTATATAAATTAGCCAAAGCTTCTTCAAAAAAAGGAGTAATTGTTGAAATTGGCTCCTGGCAGGGGAAGTCTGCTATTTGGTTGGCAAAAAGTGGTAATAAAGTTTACGCCATTGACCCTCATATTGGCGCCCCAGAGCAAATTGAACAATATGGCTGTAATATCCAAACGTTTGAGAAGTTTAAAAGTAATATCAATAAAGCTGGTATTTCAGAAATGATAGTATCAATTGTCAAAACTTCTGAAGAGGCCTTTGAATCTTGGCTTGGAGAACCAATTAGTTTTTTATTTATTGATGGCTCTCATCAATACGAGGACGTTAAAAAGGATTTTGTGTTGTGGTCGCCGTTGGTTGTCAACGGCGGAATAATTGCTTTTCACGATACACCCGCTCCGGGGCCAAGTAGGGTTTTAGAAGAATTTATTTACAATTCTCTAAATTTTAAAGTTATAAAAGTTGTTGATAGCCTAACCATTATTTATAAGGGAAAATCTTTGCCATTATTTACTTATTATAAACAACGGCTAAAAGGTTTTAAAAAATTTTTATGGAGAAAATTAAAGTTCTTGCTACGGGGACAAATTTAAGGGAAAGAAGCAGAGAGATCTTTTTAAATGCTCCAGAGGGAATGGAGTTTAAAACACTGCAAGATTTGGGTGACATGCCTCCTGATTACGAAATTTCCAAAAATTCAAAAAAAACAAACGGCGCATTAAGATCTTTTGCGCGATTTTTAATAAAAAAACTAAATATTCCTAATATTCGTTATTTACCTAAAAAATATTTAAAAGATTTTGATTTTGTCTATACGCCGGCTCAAATGCTTTTGAATAAAAAACCTTATGTCATAGAAGTGGAAAATGTGGCCGCTCTCGGTTTTTATAATTTAAAAACAATTTATAAAAGAAGGGAATTGATAAAAAGATTTTTGAAATCGTCTTGGTGCAAGTTTTTAATCTCTTTTTCAGAGGCAGGAAGATTAAGCGTTGTAAATACTTTTAAAGATGATGAAATTACCGCTAAAATGAGAGTGATTTATCCGTATGTAAAAATTAATACTTATCCAAAAAAGCCAAGCGATAAAATTGTAATTTTGTCTTCCAATACCAAATTTTTTATGAAGGGGACGCGGGAGATTCTGCTAGCTTATGAAGAATTAAGAAAGAAATATAATAATCTAGAACTTTGGATTATTTCTAATACTCCCGCGGAATATTTAGAAAAATATCGTGATTTTTTTGATATTAAGTTTTTTCCAGCCAAATTTACGAAAGATGATTTATATAGAGATTTTTACAGTCAATGTGATATTTTTGTCCAGCCAAGTTATCAAGACACTCTCGGGATTACTTATTTGGAAGTAGCGGCAAGCGGCAAGCCAATAATTTCTACCGATATAATGGGTTTACCGGAGGTTGTCGTTGATGGTTATAATGGATTTCTTATTAAAGCGCCATTTTATATGCACAATTCTGATTTCACTTTAAAATCGGAATATTTTCCAATGCCAGTGATTGATACAGAGAACGATTTCTATAAGAAAGTTGATGGCAGAAAAGTTGCTATAGATTTAATTGAAAAAATTTCTATTTTAATAGAAAATAACGATTTAAGAAAAAAAATGGGGGAGCATTCATTAGAATTAATTAAGACAAAATTTTCGGAGAAAAAAAGAAAACAGCAATTACTGGAAGTTTTTCAAAAATTGACTTAAAGACAAAAAAGTTATATTTTGGATATTAAATATAATTTATGAAAACAGGTTTAGTATTTTACCAAGGCGATTGGGTAGCAGGCGGTTTGTGGCGATATGGTTATTCTTTAGCGACCGAATTTTTAAAATTAGATGCCAGTAATGAATATAAATTAATACATGGCTATAAAAGGCCGGAAAATTTTATAGGACTTGAGCGCATAGAACAATTAATACCCCTAAATTCTTGGCAAAAAATTTTAAGATTGCCACAAATTTTAAATAAAAATAATTTTGATGTGATTCATGTAACAGAAAATGCTTGCCCTTTATTTATAAGGCCAAAATATAAAACATTAGTTAATATGCACGATTTAATGCCGTTGGCTCTACCGCAAGCGGTTAATAAAAAAACTTTTTTGTATTATAAATACTATCTTCCTCAAGCGCTCAAGCGAGTTGATTCTATTATTACTTCTTCAGAGTATAGCAAAAACGACTTAATTAAGTTTTATGGCATTGATGATAAAAAAATTAAAATTATTTATCATGGCATACCGTCTCATTTTTTTGGTGATATTGATTCTGGTAAATTGGAATATTTTAAAAATAAATACAAAATTACCCATCCTTTTCTTTTATCGGTAAGCGGCATTAATTTTCGTAAGAATTTAAAGATTGTTTTTGAAGCTTTTAATGTTTTGTCCAAATATATTAAACAAGAATACAAAATATTATTAGTTGGCAAGGCAGAAAGCGAAGCCGATCCCACCAGGCAATTAATAAAAAAAATGAATTTGGAAAATAACGTGCGGTTTTTGGGTTATGTTCCGGAAGATGACCTGTTATATTTTTATAAACTAGCCAGTGTTTTTTTATTTCCTTCTTTATATGAAGGTTTTGGACTGCCCGTTATTGAAGCTATGGCGGCCGGTTGTCCGGTAATATCCTCTAACGCCACTTGTTTGCCAGAAATTACCGGTGGAGCCGCTTTACTTTTAGATCCCAACAAGATCGGCGATTGGTCAGAAGCAATGTCTAGTATTTTAACTAATTCCGAAATTAAAAATAATCTTATAAATAAAGGAAAAAATCATGCGCAACAATTTACTTGGGAAAAATCAGCTAGGGAGCATTTAAAGTGTTATTATGATTAAAATAATTAAGGAAAAAATTCGTTCTTTTTTAATTTTTACCCAACGTTTTACGCGAACGGATAATATTTATTTAGCGAAAGGGGGGTTTTGGATTATTTCAGCGGGAATTGTGGCCAATATTTTGGGGATTGTCATGGCCATTATTTTTACCAGATTAAGCACTAAGGTAGTTTATGGTCAATATCAATTTGTTTTGGCTTTAATTGACACCCTTTTAATTCTTTCTTTGCCCGCCATTAATACGGCGGTGATGGAAGCCGTGGTTAGAGGAAAAGAGAAAAGTGTTCTTTTGGCAATTAAAAGAAGATTGCAATTTGGTTTAACGGGTTCTCTTATTTTCTTATTAATTGGTGTTTATTTTTATGTCTTTAAGCAAATGTTTCTTATGGCTGGGGCTTTATTGGCGGTAGCTATTTTCTTTCCCGCTTACAATATTGTTAATACTGTTTTTGCTTATTATGACGCTAAAAAGAAATTTTATTTGCCTCAAATTATCCACATTTTAATGAGGTTGATCATTACGGCTAGTATAGTAATAGCTATTATTTTTTGGAATAATATCTTCGCTATAATTACTATCTATTTAATTGCCAATGGCGTAATGAATTTAGTTATTTTATGGTATTTTAAAAAAACAGAAAAATTGAACGGAGAAGCTGATTTGGATATTGTTCATTATGGTTTGCAATTAACTTTTGCAAATATTATTCCTGAAATACTTAATAATGCGGATAAGTTATTTATTTCAGTATTTTTAGGCGTGGAAGCATTAGCTATCTATATAATAGCGGAAAAAATTCCCAATTCAATTAAAGGTTTTTTAAAAAGCTTAAAAATTTTATTTTTTCCAAAATTTGTTTATTTAAGCAAGGAAAATTTTATTGCTAAATTTAAAAATGTTTACCCATTCTTTATATTTGTTAGCGGAACAATTTTAATAATTATTGCCTTGCCTTGGATTATACCTTTATTATTTGGCAGCGGTTATAAAGATAGTATTTTTATTGCCCAGCTTTGTTCGCTTATTATTCTGCCATTTATTTTATACGATATTATCAGTGATTGGTTTCAGGCAAAAAAAGATATTAAAAAATATTTTTACATTAGAAATTTTTTTGTTATTGGGAGCGCTCTCTTAATAGTCGTCTTTTTGTTTTTTTATAAAAGTTTAATTTCGGTAATCTGGGCCAGAATTATTATTACTTGGCTAGCTTTTATTTATGGTTTGTATTGGGTTAAAAAGTCGTGATAGTATGAGGGCATTATGCTAAAACGCATTATTAAACTCCCGTTTCGTTTATTTTTCCACGCTTATTTTTCTTTAAGACAATTTCATCCGATGTGGCTTTTTTTGAATAGAGAATACCGCTATGTTTATAAAAAATATCCGTTAAAAATGGATGTAGTACAAAAAAAAGTGGCCGACGAACTTAAACAAAACGGGATAGCCGTTACTCATTTAGACGAACTTTTTCCCGGAACAGAATTATTAAAAACTCTTCAAGATTATACAATACAAAGACGCAATCAATCTCAAGTTGGAGCTGTAAAAAAGTTTCTTGAGTATCTTTGGGATAATATTCCTAGTTTAGAATTCAACAATCCTTTTTTTGACAAAGCGGCTCTTCACCCGCAAATATTGGCGATTATAAATAGTTATTTGGGCATGTGCGGTCAATTGCTTCATTTTACTTTAAATGTAACTAAAGTGGTTGACGAATCATCAATCCCAGTTCAATCTCAACGCTGGCATCGTGATCCTGAAGATAAAAAAATGTGCAAAATTTTTATTTATTTATCGGATGTAGACGATGGTTCCGGTCCTTTTGTTTATTTACCCCAATCTAATTATGGTGGAAAATATTGGCGATTATTTCCTACGCATCCGCCGGTAGGCAGTTATCCCCCCCAGGGAGCCATGGAAAAGATTTTTAAGCCAGAAAATCTTAAATCTTGTACAGGAAAAGCAGGAACAGTGGTTTTTGCCGACACCAGCGGACTGCATCGAGGCGGTTATGCCACTCAAAAGGAGAGAATAATGTTTACGGCTTCTTTTTGTCCCTCTACTTGTCCTTCTTCTTATCTCTATAACTGGCCAAAAGATTGGCAATCGCAACTTAGCGCTTTGCCGGCATCAGTTCGTTGCGCAATTAGGACTAAACTCCCATTATCTTATTATTGTTATGATTTGTACAAAAGAATTATTGCATGGTAAATCGTCAAAAATTAGAAAATATATTTTTTAAAAAGGTTTATGCGGGCAAAAACTACCATCCTTTATATTATTCGATTTTTTTATGGATGCTTGATGCGGCCGAGTTTGTAAATAGCATTAACAATGCCAAGATTTTAAATATCTATTCTTCTCATGATAAATCTGGTGAGCGTGAGGATGTATATCAAAAATATTTTTTCCCTCAAGCTCATTATCAGGAACTTGATTTTTCAAAAGACGCTTTTGTTTATGAGGGGGAGAGTTATGCCGACCACAAAATTCCCTTTTCGGACAATTATTTTGATTTAGTTATTACCACTAAAGTAATTTTAGAACACGTCTCTAGTCCACAAAATTTTTTAAATGAATCTTATCGAGTGTTAAAAAAAGGGGGGCA
This sequence comes from uncultured Candidatus Saccharibacteria bacterium, assembly GCA_964488085.1. GTDB lineage: Bacteria > Patescibacteriota > Minisyncoccia > UBA6257 > UBA11618 > CAZATK01. The sequence goes on along the minus strand of CAZATK010000001.1, from coordinate 71,788 downwards.
GGCCTTTTTTATCGCTCCTTTAGTGCGTCGACAACATCAAGTGCCTTACGATTTTTTCAGGTTTACTCAATTTGGTTTAGAATATTTATTTAAAAAAGCCAGTTTTCAGATTATTTATATTAAGCCAACCAATGGAGCGATTACTACCGCCGCTTTTATGGCTACTTTTTTTGTTTCTGGTTTGATTTTGCCATGGTTTGTAAAGAAAATATTTTTTGCTTTGCTAAAATTAGTAATTGATCCTTTGGCTAACTGGCTAGATCGTTATGATAAAGATAAAAATATTCCTATTTATTTTGTGGTAAGAGTTGAAAAATAACAGATTTTATGTTATTATGCTTCATCTAAATGAAAACCCTTTTTTTAGTAATTCCTCGACGTATTTCTGTTCGTTATATTTTATCGTCTGACGTTTGGGATGAATTAAAGGAAATTTCTAATCTTCGTATTGTTATTTTAACTTCCATTATCGATATTAAATTCGTTAAAGAATTTTCGGCACCGAACGTTATTGTAGAACACATACCAATGCGTGATGGTAAAGAAAACTTGTTTGAAAAACTCAATAGATCATTGCGTAGTTATTTAGGGAGTCTTTGTTTTGATTTAGAAACTTTAAATGCCAAAGCAAAAATGAACGGTAAAATAGTTTGGCTTGCTTATCGCTGTTTAGTTAAAATAGCGCATCCTTTTCTATTTCTTCGTAATTGGTTGCGCTGGCTTGATGTCTATTTTTTTTCATTATTATTTGATAAAAAGTATGAAGCGCTATTTTCTTTTTATAAACCTGATTTAGTTTTTATACATTCGGTTCAAGAATTGACAGCAGTACCAATAGCTAGAGTGGCAAATAGAAAAAAAGTGCTTTCAATAGGCGTAGTTTTAAGTTGGGACAATGTAACAAACAAGGGGGAAATTTTCGCTCATTGTGATCAATTAATTGTTTGGAATGAGATTGTTAAGCGACAAGTAATTGACTATCATGATTATCAAGAAAAAGATGTTTTTGTGATCGGAACGCCTCAATTCGATTTTTTTATTAGATATAATTTAGAAATTCCCTCAAAAAATGAATTTTTTGAAAAATTGGGGTTAGACAAAAACAAAAAATTAATTTTATATACCACGGTGCCGGAAAGAATTGGCGGAGATAACGAAATTAAATCTATTAATGCCATTCACGAGGCCATTATAAATCATAATTTAATAATGCCGGCTCAATTATTGGTAAGAATTTATACTAAAGACAATCCATTGCGTTATCAAGGATTTGTTAATTTATCGGATTTGATTTTGTATGATCCGGGAAAAGATAATCAAAATTTAAGTTATAGAGAGATTGATAAGTATTTTTCCATTCAATTAGCGGCAATGATTAAATATGCTGATGTGGTAGTAAATATCGCTTCTACTACAAGCATTGATGCGGCAATTTTTAATCGTCCTATTATTAATGTGGCTTTGGGTTGGCAGAATTATTGGTACGAAACCAGTCATTATAAACATTTAGTAAACACTGGTGGAGTGAAAATGGTGAATAATCTCAGTGAATTAATTATGGGTATCAATCAATATCTAGAAAATCCTCTTTTAGATGAAGAGGGCCGAAAAAGAATTGTCTCCAAAATTTGCTATAAGGTTGATGGCAATTCGGGTAAAAGATTAATAGAAATTTTATATGAAAAATATCTTCATACCGGTAACTTCCGGCAGAATAGTTAGAAATCTTTTAAGAACGGATGTTTTAAAATTATTAAAAACGGGTGGTTATCAGCCGGTTGTTTTGGTTGAGTCGGCATTACAAGATGAATTTAAAGATGATCTTAATTTGCCCGATTTGATTGTTGCAAGTTATCAAAGGCCAAGGTATTGGGAAAAAAAGTTTTTAATTTTTCGTTATTTAGATACTTACAGCGCGGCCACTAATTTTTCTGTTAAAAGCGAAACTATTTTTGTTAAAAGAAAGCGAATGAAAGAAAGGGAATTAATTAAATACTTTTTCACAAGAACGGCTAATTTTTTAGTTTATCGTTTTCAGTTTTTAAAAGATTTTTTACGCTGGTTGGATTGGAAATTATTTCCTAAAAAATGGTGTTCAGATCTTTTCCAAAAATATCAGCCCGTTTTAGTTCTTTCTACTGATATGATGACCAATCAAGATGAAATCTATGTTTTAGAAGGCGCGCAAAACTTTAACGTTCCAATAATGGCCTCAATTTTGAGTTGGGATAATTTGAGTGGTTATGGCAAGTTGCCGATTCATGTCAATCGTGGAGTGATTGTTTGGAATAAAATTATGAAAGACCAACTTCTTCGGTGGCATGGATTTAAGGGCGATGAAATTTATATTGCTGGCGTGCCTTCATACGATATTTATGCCAAAATGGGGGATAATTGTCTGACTCGCGAGCAGTTTTTTAAAACCATCAATGCAGATCCGAATAAAAAATTAATAACTTATACTACCGCTCCGACCACAATTTGTGATATTGAAGATCAGACTATTGATGTTATTACAAAAGCTATCCGACAGAATCGTTTAGTTGCGCCTATTCAGCTTTTAATTCGTCTTCACCCCAAAGACAATCGTCTTCATTATAAATCTTTAGAAGGCATGACTGATATTATTTTTGATAATCCTGGTCTTTTTAATGCCGCTTTTTCAGATCAATGGAGTCCCACCGAACAAGACGTGATTCATTTATTAGCCACGTTGAAGCACAGCGATATTATAATCAATGTTGCTTCTACTATTACAATTGAAGCGGCCATTTTTAACAAACCTATTATTAATATAGGCTTTGATGGTTATCAGAAAAAATCTTATTATGAGAGCGTTTTGCGTTATTATCAGGACTACACTCATTATATAAACATTATTAAGGCATCTGGGGTAAGACTGGCCAAGTCCGCGGAAGATTTAATATATTTTATTAATCAATACTTAAATCAACCGTCTTTGGATGTGCAGGGCCGCCGAAGAATTGTTGAAGAACAGGCGAGTTATTTAGATGGTCGGGCTAGTGAACGAGTAGCTAATTATATTATTAATAATGTCAAAAATTTCTAAACTTAAAATTTTAGTTACCGAGCCCAAAGATTATTCTCTGGTCGCTATCAAAACACTTGAATCAATCGGGCGAGTTATTTTATTAAATAAAAAAGTCTGCCAATTGGCGGATGAAAAAATTTTGGCAGATATAGACATATTGGTAATTAAACTGAATTTCAAAATTACAAGTGCGGTAATCAATAAAGCTCCGCGTCTTAAATTAATCGCCACTTCAACCACTGGTCTAAATCATATAGATATTAATTATGCTCAAGAGAAAGGCATAAGTATTTTAAGTTTGCGCGGTCATACGGATTTTTTGCAAAATATTTATTCAACCGCCGAACATACCTTAGCTTTAATTTTAGCTCTGATTAGAAAAATCCCGTGGAGCTTTCAATCAATTAAAGACGGTAAGTGGCAGAGAGAACTTTATTACGGCCATGAAATTTATGGCCAGAAACTGGGTATTTTAGGTTATGGGCGGTTGGGGAAAATTGTGGCTTCTTATGGCCAAGAATTGGGATTAAAAATAATTACTCACGATCCTAATGTGGCTAAAGAGGAGTTTGTTAAAAACAATGTTAAAGCCGTAAGTTTTGATGAGCTTTTCAAGGAAGCCGACATCCTTTCTGTTCATGTATTATTAACGCCTGATACTAATAAAATAGTTAAAGAAAAGCATTTTCGTTTAATGAAACCAACTAGTTTATTTATTAATACGGCGCGAGGAGAAATTATTGAAGAATCGGCTTTGGTAAGGGCTTTGAAAGAAAAATGGATTGCCGGGGCGGCAATTGATGTAATGACAAATGAAAATCCTAATGGAAGCCATCTAAAAAATAATGCTTTGGTTAAATATGCCCAAACACATGATAATTTATTAATAACTCCGCATATCGGAGGCGCTACTTTTGAGGCAATGCAAAAAACCGAAGAATTTATAGCCCAAAAAATAAAAGAATATGCAAAAAAATTATAAACAACAAAAAACAATCGCCATTATTACTGCTCGCATCGGTTCCAAGAGATTACCGCGCAAGAATTTAAAAATATTGGCGGGTAAGCCGTTAATTTGGTATGGCATTAATGATGCCAAAAAAAGCAAATATGTTTCTGATGTTTATGTTTCTACCGAAGATAAGGAAATAGCTCTAGTTAGTAAAAAATACGGCGCTAAAATAATTAATCGGCCGGCAGAGCTGGCAACTGATACAGCAACCAGTGATTCGGTTTTAAAACACGCGATCGAAGTTTTAAAATTTTCTGGCAATATTATCTTATTACAGCCAGATACTCCGATTCGCGGAAACGACATTGATAAATCTTTAGAAGCATATTTCAAATGGGAGCCATCTATTTTAGTTACTATCGCTCAAAATGGTAAATATGACGGAGCCATTTTTCTTTTTAATACCAGTAGTTATAAAAAAACCAATTATCAATGGCGGGCATTAACTTATATCAACCCTTATATATATATGATGAGCCCTCGCAAATCCAAAATCCATATTCATTATGAAGAAGATTTAAAAGAGTCGGAAAAGTTAATACGAATGAGCGATGAAGAATATCAAAAATTTTCTTTTGAAACACATTTAGCAAAAGAAACAGAGTTTAGCGATAGGATTGGTAAATTACAATCTTATTTGGTGAATAGTCGCAGTTTGGAAGGATTAAGAAAAAAAGATGAGGATTTATATAAAAAATTAAGGGATAATCCGGAAAGAATTAAACTTTTGGCTGACTTGCCTTGCGGTGCTACTTGTCTTGATGTCGGTTGCAGTGATGGTTTGATTGCTTTAGAAATCGCTAAAAATCATAAGAATTTAGTTACGGGCATTGATATTCGTTCCGAAGCCATTGAACAAGCTAATTTATTTTTAAAAAAATTGCCGAAAAATTTACGCCAGAAAATTAATTTTTCAAAGGCAATGCCGAACGATCTTATAAAGCAAAAATTAAAATTTGACACTATTTATTTTACTGAAGTTTTAGAACATATTGACCACATTGAACACGATAAAGTTTTGAAAGAATTATTAACATTAATGAGTTTCAAGGGTAATCTAATAATTTCTATTCCCAATCGTTATCCCGCCAAATATTATGAAGATGAAGGAAGGCAGCGCTGGGACGCTCCGGCTCATCGAGCTCATTTTAGTAAATTAAGCTTTCAAGCATTACTTTCCCGTTATTTTAAAAAAATTAAATTTTATACATTACTCAATGACAAAAGACCGCAAGACGGTATTTGGTTGATTGCTAACTGTACAAATTAATTTTTTTATTGTATCGTTGCTAATCATGCAAAAGGCCAAAATTGTTGCGGAAATTGCGTCATCCCATAATGGGGATTTAAATTTAGCGAAGGCAATGATTAAGGCCGCCGCTGAAGCAGGCGTTGATTATGTTAAGTTTCAATCTTGGCAGTCCAAGAATGTTAAAGACAGCGATCCTGATAAAGAACGTTACAAGAAATTAGAGCTTTCTGACGAAGCTCATTACGAACTAATAAAAGAATGCAAAAAAAATGGCGTTCTTTTTTTGACTAGTATTTTTGATCGCAAGCGCATTCCTTTTCTGAAAAGTTTGGGATTAGATATTATTAAGATTCCCAGTACTTATTGTAAATCGGAAGAGATGTTAAAAGAGTGCCGAAAACATTTTAAAACCCTTATCATTTCTACGGGCATGTCTCGTCCTGAAGAAGTAGAAAGAGCCGTAAAAATATTAAGAGGCCATGATTATGTTCTTTTGCATTGCGTTTCTATTTATCCATCGCCCAGAAATAAAGTTAATTTAAAAAGAATGATTTGGTTGCAATCGTTGGCTCCAAAATGGGGATTATCCGATCATTATCAGGGTAGTGAGGCTTCTAAAATTGCCATAGCTATGGGTGCTCACTTTATAGAAAAACATTTTACTTTAAGCAGGCACTTGCCGCAATTACCGCATAAAACTTCTGACGATAAAAAAGCCAAACTCATCACTACTCATTTAATTGCTGATGAGCCACAGGTCTTTAAAGAAATTTGTGATTGGCGTGATTTGGTTGCGGAGATGATGGGCAGTGGCAGTAAAGATATGTTTAGTGAAGAATTATCAGTAAGGAAAAAATATACAAATCGTTTAGGAAGCTAATATGAAAAGAAAAATTTGTGTAGTTATTACAAGTCGTGCTCATTATGGAAGATTAAAGTCGGTTTTATTGGCTATTAAAAAGCATCCGCAGTTGGAATTGCAATTAGTGGTTGGAGCTTCCGCGGTTTTAAGAAATTATGGTGAAATATCCGATTTATTAATTAAAGACGGGTTTAAGATCAGCTCTATTTTTTATTCTGTTATTGAAGGAGAGAATCCCATTGCTATGGCTAAAACAACTGGATTAGTGATATTGGAATTAACCACAATATTTAGCAATCTAAAACCTGACATTGTGTTTTTGCACGCTGATCGTTATGAGGTATTAGCAGGCGCAATTTCTGCCAGTTATTTAAATATTATGGTAGCGCATAATCAGGGGGGAGAAGTTAGTGGCACAATTGACGAACATGTTCGTCATGCGGTTACAAAATTAGCCCACATGCATTTTACTACTAATAAAAATACTGCTGAAAGAATTATTAAAATGGGAGAAGACCCTAAAATGGTTTATGTGACAGGTTGTCCGTCAATTGATTTAATTAAAAATCTTAATTTAAAAATGACCACTTCTTTAGCTAAAAAGATATTACCCAAAGGCGTTGGCCAGCCAGTTGATTTAACTAAGTCTTATTTAGTAGTTTCTTTTCATCCTGTAACCACAGATTATGGAGAGGGCCTAAAAAGAGCGCAATTACTTTTAGAAACTATAAATGACTTGCGAATGCCAACGGTCTGGTTTTGGCCTAATGTTGACGCGGGCTCAGACGAGATTTCTAAGGTTATTAGAGTTGTTCGCGAACAACAAAAACCAAATATCTTTTTTGTAAAAAACTTATCGCCGGAAAATTATTTGCTATTAATTAATAATGCGGCTTGTTGCGTAGGTAATTCCAGCAGTTTTATTCGCGAAGGTTCATTTTTAGGAGTGCCGGCAGTGATTGTTGGAAATAGACAGATGGCAAGAGAGCGCGCTAAAAATGTTCTTGATGTTAATTTTAATAAACGACAAATCAATAAAGCTATTTTAAAACAGATTAAGCACGGTCGTTATAAAAGTGATTTCCTTTATGGTAATGGCCGGACCGCGTTAAAGATTGTTAGCGCTTTGGCTTCCACTAAAATATTTCAGCAAAAATTAATTACTTATTAATCTTATAAATTTGCACTTCGTCTTGATCATAGACTTTAGTTAAATCGGGCATGTCATCAAAATTGGTCCGAGCAATTTCTTTTTCTAAGGGGCCGATATAAATGTAATCAACTTGATATTTCGATTTAATAGTTGCCAAATTAACTTTTAATTCTTTATATCTTTCTACAAGTTTTTCACCAACTGAAGCGGGCATGGGTAGTTTATTATACCGAGGATCAATTGAGATGTTGATATACAAATTATTGTAAATATATTCAATTAGTGAGGGCGAGTATTTAAAGCCCGCTTCATAAGGAATTTTTTTATTATCTTTATATTCACTAAGTTCTTTGGGATTAAAAGCGTCTGATAAAATTTTAGAATCAACTCCAAAAATATTATAAGTTGATAATAACCTTTCCTCTAGTTCGGGGCTTGGAGCTATTGACCTATAACCGGAGCCCATAAAAATTTTATTATTGGTATAAATGGGCAAATAGTTATTGGTAACGGTAGAAGGGGTCATTACCACGGAATTAACCGAAGTATTTTTTTCCAGCCAATTAAAAGAATTAATAGCGTAATCAGGAATAGTAAATAATTTATAATTATTAAGGCCATAAGCCACTTGATTAATAGTTGAGAGAACTACAAAGCTTATCAATCCAAAAACGATTAGATGATAAAAATACTTTTTACTAGCCCACCAAAAATCTTTTGACCACCAAAGTAAAGTTAAGGCGGCAAACTTTAAGCCAAAAACATTAGTTCTTAGCCAATGATTAGGCATTAAAGAGTAGCCCAAAATTACCTGAAGATTAAGGCCGATAAAACCAGCAATAATCAAGCTTGAAAAAAGAAGCGCTGTGTTTATCTTATTAACTTTTTTTCCGATGAAAATCAATAAAGCGACTAAAACGGCGTAAAGAATGTAATGTTTATAAATATTTAAGTAAATATGTCTCCCTACATCGGTTTCTAATCTTAATAATGTTTCAAACCAATGAGGATTGGCAATTCGATAAATGGTCATTTGGAATAAATAAGGAGCGGCCATTAGCGTCATAACAATTAAGACGAATAAAATATTTTTTGCCCTAAAAAAATCTTTTTTTACAAAAAGAAGAATTGCTAAAAAAACTAACCCCATGCCAAAATAAACTCCGTAAAAATAATGCATGTGAATTAGAAGTCCAGATGCGACGGCGGCCGCAATTTTATCCCAAAATTTATTGGTGGTGAGAAGGCGATGAGTAAAAAACACAGCCAGGGCAAAGAAAATAAAGGTGAGGGCATAATTATAAGTGCGAGCGACATACATTGGTTGGGCGAATTTCACAAATTCATTCCAACCGCTTATCCAAAGTTTTTCTAAAGGCAAGACATCACCAGTAATGGAAATTCCCACTACTGAAAAAGCAAAAAAACTGCTAAAAAGTTTGTCTCGGCTGATTTGATAACCCAGAAGATAAATTATTAAAAAAGAAAGAGGCGGTAATATGAGATCGTTCCAAATAAAAATAGAAGTAACAGAATTAGTAAAAAAGAAAATTAATCTTAAAATTATTGGCGGGAGTAAGGGCAAGAGACTGGGATGATCTAGATATTCAATTAAATCAGTATCATCATTTATCCAATTGTCTTCTATAACTTCTTTAATGTGAGGGCCATAAAAAATCATTTCATCGAAATAACCGGCGGCGGTCAAGGAATAATAGGGCAACCCTTCTTGCTGTAATTGATAATAGATTATGGCGTTAGGCAAAAAGGCGATTAAACTTACAACCAGCGCCAAAAGTATCGCTAACCAATGAGTTTTTAAGACACTCATATAATTTTCTTAAGTTTTAACATGGTCAATGGCAGAAAACAATATTAAGTTGCTTTAATTTATAATAGATTATAATATTGCCGAAAAAGGCTATTATGCAAACAATTATTTTATGTGGAGGCGAAGGAACTCGCCTGATGCCTAAAACCCAATATCGTCCTAAGCCGATGGTGGATATCGGCGGAAAGCCGTTGCTTTGGCACATAATGAAAATTTATTCTCATCAAGGTTATAATGATTTTATTTTAGCTACTGGTTACAAGGGAGATTTTATTAAAAGATATTTTTTAAAAAATAGTAAAGATGGTTTTCGTATTAAGATTATTGACACAGGACAGAAATCACTGACGGGAGAACGAGTAAGACGATTAAAGAAATATATTAAGGGGGAAAATTTTATGATGACTTATGGCGATGGGGTTGCCGATATTGATATTAAGGCCATGCTTAAATTACATGAAGAAAAAAAAGTTGTAGCGACCATTACCGGAGTTCATCCTCGACATCGTTTTGGTTTGGTGACTTTGGGTAGCAATAATTTAGTCGCTTCTTTTTATCAAAAGCCCATTTTATCTGATACGGTCAATGGCGGTTTTATGGCTATGTCAAAAAAAGTTTTTGATTATATTAAGAAAGATTCTATGATTGAAGATATTTTTATGCCTTTAGCTAAAGAAAAGCAGCTGGCTCTTTATCCGCATTTGGGCTTTTGGTTTGCGATTGATACCTATCGCGACTTGCTTGACGCTAACCAATTTTGGCAAGAAAAACCTCTCTGGAGAATTTGGGATTGACTCCGCACTCTTTCTAGGACAAAATTTGGAGATTATCATGAAAAATTATATAGATACTTTTCAGCGTCAAGGATTTGTTGTTCTCCGACGCGCTATGCCTTATTCAACTATTGAAATGATTCGTTCCACTTTTCTGACGCTATGCAATAAGCTTGCCCCCGAATTTTCTTTGATCGGCAATAAGCAGTTTAATAGTTCTAGTTTTGCCAAAAAGTTTTGCGCTTTAAAAAAAAGGCGTCCTGATATTACAGGAGCAATATATGATACGATGCAATCTTCACTTTCGCTTGCCCGCTTTATTTATCATCCTTCGATAGTGAATAAAATTACGAAACTCCTAAAAACATCCGAGCACGACCTCTCTAATTTTTTTCGATGCCTCCGTATTGATATTCCGGGTAATAATCCCAATGCGCTTGGTTGGCACCAAGATTTTATGGTAACCGAAAAAGCGTCAGCAGACGCATCGGACGGGATCGCTGTTTGGGCTCCGCTCCATCATGTTGATAAAAAAAGGGGTACCCTTGAGCTTTGTATTGGAAGCCACCATAATCGTGTTCTTGATGTTTCGGTTACTAGCGGTAATAAACAAAACACTTCCGAATATATTAGCATCGCGGATAAATACATTGAGGGGTTTGATAAGTATTGCGTTGAAGCAGAAGCCGGCGATGTTGTGCTGATGTCTATGAATACTCTTCATCGAACCGTGCAATCCAAGATGTCGCTGATGCGCTTTACTGCAATTGGCAGATTCTTTCGTCTTTCTTCATCCGAATTTGTATATGGAGCGCCTAAGTATACAGTCAGTAAATTGAAATAAGAGTTTTGACAAAATAGCGATTTTTTGCTATCTATTCGGTTGAATTTATGAAAGTCTGTGATTATATCGCTTATTACTTAGCAGAGAAAAACATAGATCATGTTTTTGGAATTATTGGCGGTGCTTGTGCTTTTATGGTGGACGCCATTGGACGAAAAGGTGATATAAAATTTATATGTTTTCAGCACGAACAAGCGGCAGCTATGGCGGCCGAGGCCTACGCTCGTGTTACAAAGAATATTGGCGTAACGATGGTAACTAGTGGCCCCGGAGCGACTAATTTGATTACGGGTACTTGTTGTGCTTGGTTTGATTCTATTCCCGTTATTAATATTTCTGGACAAGTTAACAGTTGGGAATCAATTCAATTACCTAATTGTTCTAAAGTAAGACAAGTTGGTTTTCAAGAGACGGATATTATCAGTATGGTTAAGGGGATTACTAAATACGCTGTTTTAATAACTAAACCCGAAGAAATTAAATATCATTTAGATAAAGCGCTTTATTATGCATTTGAGGGTAGGCCGGGGCCAGTTTGGTTGGATATTCCTATGGATGTTCAAAAAGCCGAGATTGATCCTAAGAAATTAATTGGCTTTGCGCCAAAGAAAATTAAAAAAAATACGCGTAATATTCCTATCTCATCTATTGTTAGTTTGTTGAATCAATCGAAACGACCGTTGATTCTTGTTGGTGGCGGATTGCGTTACGCTAATTTAATTGAAGAAGCCAGAAAATTAATTGACCAATTAGGAATTCCAGTAGTCACATCGTGGAGTGGTTTTAGTATTGTTTCTCACGATAATCTTTTTTATGTAGGAAATTTTGGAGTTTACGGACATAGAGCGGCTAATTTTGCGGTTCAAAACTGTGATTTATTGATTGCGTTAGGTTCAAGATTAGATACTCGTCAAACTGGTGGTAAGAGAAGCGACTTTGCCCGTTACGCTAAAAAAATTGTCATAGACATCGATCCTTATGAATTAAATAAGGGTCGTGGCATGAACATTGATTTGCCTATTAATGCTGATTTGCGGGATTTTTTTTCGGCTTGGAATAAAGCCAAGGTTAAATTAAGAAATAACACAGTCGCAATAAATAATTGGATAGCAAGAATTAAAGAATGGAAAAAACACTATCCAATTTGTTTGCCAGAATATCAAAAACAAAAAAACAATGTCAATGCTTATGTTTTTATGGAGGCCCTATCTAAAGTTGCGCCCGATAATTGTATTTTAATTCCAGATTGCGGTGGCAACTTAACTTGGATGATGCAGGGCTTTGTCACAAAAAAAGATCAGTTTGTATTTTCTGCGATGGGAAATTCGCCAATGGGATATTCTTTTGCCGCTTCATTGGGCGCAGCTATTGCGGCAGGAAATAAAAAACCAGTAGTTTGTATTATTGGTGACGGCGGTATGCAGATAAATATTCAGGAATTGCAAACTATGGTTCATTACAAAATTCCGGTTAAAGTGTTTTTGCTAAACAGTAATAGTTACGCTATTATTATCGGTTTTCAAAAAGAAGTATTTGAAGGACGCCATTATGGCGTTGATAAAAAATCTGGATATAGTTGTCCTAATTTTATTAAAGTGGCCAAGGCTTATGACTTGCCATCTGTGGAAATTAATAATCATAATAATTTAAAGCAAAAAATTAAAGATGTTTTATTGAGATCAGGGCCTGTTGTTTGCGTTGTGAAGATTAATCCTGATCAACACCTTCATCCCAAAACCCAGTTCGGCAATCCTCTGGAAAATATGTATCCATTTTTGCCCTCGGAAGAAGTTGCCACTAATATGATTGCTAATCAAGAAAAAGATGGTTAAATTAGGTTTTTGGAAAAATAAAAACGTATTTGTAACGGGAGCTACCGGTCTTTTGGGTTCTTGGTTGGTAAAGCATTTAGTTGAAGCGGGCGCTCATGTGGTTTGTTTGGCGCGTGATAATGTTCCGCATTCTAATTTATTGAAGAACGGCTATTTCAATAAAGTTGTTGCCGTTCATGGGGACTTAAATAATTATTTTTTATTGGAGAGATCTTTGGGTGAATACGAAATTGATACAGTTTTTCATGTCGGCGCTCAAACTATAGTAACTGTTGCCAATAGAAATCCTTTATCTACTTTTGAGTCCAACATTCGTGGAACTTGGCATGTTTTAGAGGCCTGCCGTCATTCGCCTTTGATTAAAAGAGTTATAGTGGCATCTTCAGATAAAGCATACGGAATTCATGAGAAATTACCTTATGATGAAGACGCTTCTTTGGAAGGTCGGTTTCCTTATGATGTTTCTAAAAGCGCGGCTGATTTAATTGCGCGTTCTTATTATGAAACCTATAAATTGCCGGTAGCAATTACTCGTTGTGGCAATCTTTTTGGCGGAGGCGATTTAAATTTTAGTCGGATTATTCCCGGGACAATCAAGTCGCTGTTAATGAATGAGTCGCCGATTATTCGTAGCAATGGTAAATTTATTCGCGATTATTTTTATGTTGAAGATGCGGTTATGGCTTATATGAGATTGGCAGAAAAAATGGAGGATAAGAAAATTCATGGTCATGCGTTTAATTTTAGCAATGAAATGCAAACAACCGTTATTGATTTAGTAAAAATTATTACCAAGTTAATGAACAGTAAACTTCATCCCAAGATTACGAATGAAGCGAAGAATGAAATTCCTCACCAGTATTTATCAGCCCAAAAAGCAAAAAAAATATTAGGCTGGAAGTCGCAATTTTCTTTAGAGGAGGCCCTAAATAAAACTATTGGCTGGTATAAAGAATTTTTAATATGAGCAAGGTTTCTATTATTATTGCTTGTTATAACGAGGGAGAAAATATTTTGTTAATGCACAAACGACTTATTGAGATCTTTAAAAATTTAGAGTATGAATTGGAGATTATTTATGTTGACAATGCTTCTGCGGATAATTCGGAAAAAAATTACAGACAACTTTGCCAACAAGATTTAAGAGTAAAGGCTTTATTAATGAGTCGTAATTTTGGCTCTCCTCAACCAAGTTATCTGGCAGGACTTAAAAATTGTTCCGGCGATGTCGCGATTTTATTAGCCGGTGACATGGAAGATCCGCCAGAAATTATTCCTCAATTTATAGATAAATGGCGAATTGGTTATCAAGTTGTTTATGGAGTTAGAAGGGGAATGAAAGAAAATTATTGGCGCAATCTCTTATCAACATTATTTTACTGGTTTTTGAAAAAAATGGCTTATATTGATATTCCCTTAAACGCCGGTGATTTTAGCTTGTTAGACAGAAGAGTTATTAATGAAGTTATACAATTTGATGAACGAGACTTTTTCTTGCGTGGAGTAAGAGCGTTTGTCGGTTTCAAGCAAATAGGCGTTGATTTTGTAAGAGATAAGCGTCAGGCGGGAGAATCTAATACAAGTTTTCGAGTGGCTTTGTGGTGGGCAAAAACTATTATTATCAATTTTTCATTTAAACCATTGGAGTGGGTTTCAAAGTTAACTTTTATTGTGATGATATTATCTTTTTTGGGAATAATTATTAATTTAATACTTTATTTTATAATTCCGGGCGCTCCCCGAGGCATACCCACTATTGTTATTTTGACTTTATTTTTGGGTAGCGTTCAGTTATTAGGAATATCTATTATTGGTGAATATTTAGCCAAAATTTTTGTAGAAATTAAACATAGACCAAGGTACATTATTAGAGAAATTGTGGGTAAAGAAGGGGGGTTGATTAATTAAGTTTTTTAATTTATATTATTGGAAGTTCATTTGGTATTGTAACCAAAAAGGAGGTGTTTGTGACAACTGTTCTTACGCCGGACACTGTTGATAATTTTGATGTAATGCCCTTTGTTGGAGACAATGGTTGTCTGAATGAGGCAGGATTAAAGTTAATGGCTAAGGTAGCTGACAAGCTTCCGCCTTTCCATAAAGGCAAATGGGGTCCGGCCTTTGTTCCTGTTATGAGCAAAATAGTGCCGGTAGCATTAGAGTTAGTAATTGTTAAAGACAGACAAGTTTTGTTAGCTTGGCGGGAGGACGACGGTTTTCACGGTACTGGTTGGCACGCCCCGGGAACATATGTTGGTCCTGGAGAAGACTGGCAAGACACCGTTCAAAGGTGTGCCGATAGGGAAATTAAGGCGTCGGTTGAGTTTGAGCGTGAAATAGGTATTTTTAACATGGTTGATTCGCCAAGATTTCACGGTATCTCGGTTCTTGTGCTTTGTAGAATCCACGGTGAACCTCAGGCCGGTCAATGGTTTGAGCGATGTCCCAAAGATATGTTAGATGTTCATAAAAGATTTGTGCTAGTTATTAATGGATTGTTAGGGTGGTATTCTTATTGACGTTGTGGGGGGGGCAATCCCCCTTTTTGTTTTTTTGGCCATAATCTCGTAACCATGATATTTGCTATTTAATTGATTTTTCATTATCTTGTTAGATAATCTTTTAGTAAAATAATGAAAAAAAGAGGGTTAAAAAAAGTAAAATTGATAGATAAGTCTGACAAGCTTATTTTAACTGCTGGTCCTTCTATTACTGAACGAGAAAGAGCTTATGTTGAAGATGCTGTTTTAAATGGTTGGAATTTTCATCTAGATGATTATGTGGTTAAGTTTGAAAAAACATTAGCGGATTACGTGGGTACCAAACATTGTCTCGGCTTGACCAAGGGCACGCATGCTCTGCATTTAGCTTTAGAGTTGTTTAATGTTGGTCCAGGCGATGAGGTGATTGTTCCTGACATGACTTACGTGGCTTGTTCTAATGTGGTTGAATATACTGGCGCTAAGCCCGTTTTTGTTGATATTGATCCTATAAACTGGTGCATTGATCCTGATGCTATTAAGAGGGCTATTACGCCAAAAACAAAAGCCATTATGCCTGTTTGGATGTACGGTTCTGCTCCGCGAATGGAGGAAATTATGGATATAGCCAAAAAACATAATCTTCTTGTCGTTGAGGATTCTTGTCCGGCCTTGGGCACTATTTATAAAAATAAAAAAGCTGGAGCTTGGGGACATATCGGAACATTTAGTTTTCAAGGCGCTAAAATTGCGGTTATGGGCGAGGGGGGCGCTTTAGTGACTAATTCTCAAGAATGGGATGAGCGCGCTCGTAGTCTTTATGACCACGGCAAGGACTCTAAAAAACAATTTTGGCACAATGAGATTGGTTATATGTATGAGCTTTCTAATCTACAGGCCGCTCTTGGTTTAGCGCAAGTGGAAAGGATTGAAAAACTAGTAGCTAAGAAACGGCAAATTTTTCAATGGTATTGGCAAAGATTAAACGATCTTCCGCGCAACTTAATCACGATGAATTATGAACATAAAAACTCCAGAGTTAATTATTGGATGACCTCTATTGTTTTGGGAAAGAAATCTCCGCTTCAGCGCGATGAACTGCGCAGAGCTCTGAAGGAGCGCAATATTGACACTCGTCAATTTTTTTATCCTATTAGTATGTTACCAATGTATGCTGGAAAGATTAAGGTTAATAATCCCAATGCCTATCGTATCAGTTTAAATGGCATCAATTTGCCAAGCGGTGTAATGTTAACTGAGGAGCAAGTGGACTATGTGGCTAGAAATATTAAGAAATTATTAACAAGAAAGGCAAGTTAAAAATGGACCAAGGCTCTCAAAATTTTCGTCATGATGTTATTCAGAAATTAGCGAAGTTAAAGTATGGATTGTGTTCGGTCACTGATAAACCACAGACAATAATATTAGATCCTATAACAGCTTCTGATGTTTTTAATCCTGAAGTAATTAGGACTTTAGCGGAATGGCGTGAAAAAGTTCAACCTTATTTCCCATCACAATTTAAAGTTACTTTTGAGGGGACGCAAGTGTGGTTAGAAAATCAAGTTATTAAACTTTTTGACAGAATTTTATTTTTTGTAAAGGAAGTTAACGTGCGTGACAATGTGCCCATTGGGCATGTCGGTCTTTATCGTTTTAATTGGGAGGAGAGGTCTTGTGAAATTGATAATATTGTGAGAGGTCGTGATAGTTTATTTCCGGGAGCGATGACATTGGCGGTAGAATCCCTAGACAATTGGTCTTTTAATGAGCTGGGAGTCAAAATTCTTTATTTAAAAGTTTTAGCTGATAATAAAAAGGCGATAAAATTATACGAGCGTTGCGGTTTTAAAGAACATAAACTAATTCCTTTGCGCCGTGAAGAAAAACTTAATATGGTGCAGTGGGAAGAAGATTTGACTTTAAAAAAAGCCGAGCGTTATTTTCTCCAAATGCGACTAGACGCCCCAAATTTATGAGAGTAAGTTATGCGGGTTTTATTTATGACGATAAAGAAATAAATGCGGTTTCCAAGACCTTAAAAGATCGTAAATCTTTGATGGGCGAGAAAACTAAATTATTTGAAAAGAAAATTGCGGCTTTATTTAATAAAAAATTTGGAGTAATGGTTAATTCTGGTTCTTCTGCTAATTTATTGGCCTTAGAAATTTTGCAATTACCTGAAGGTTCAGAAGTTATTACGCCGATTTTGACTTTTAGCACTACTATTGCCCCCCTCATTCAAAAAGGGCTAGTTCCTGTTTTTGTTGATGTAGAACCGGGAACTTATATTATTAATGTTGATTCTATTGAAGAGCGTATAACGAAAAAAACCAAGGCCTTATTTATACCTTTATTATTGGGTAATGTGCCTGATATGCAAAGATTAAGAAAAATAGCGGATAAATATAAATTAATTTTTATTGAAGATTCTTGTGATACTTTGGGCGCTACTTTTAGAGGAAAGCCCACGGGATATTATTCTGATATCTCCACCACCAGTTTTTATGGATCGCATATCATTAGTGGCGCGGGAGGCGGTGGCATGATTTGTGTCAATAATCCAGAATGGGCTACCGATCTTAAAGTTCTAAGGGGGTGGGGCAGGATGTCTTCCATAATGGATGAATCAGAGGATATTGAAAAAAGATTTAATTATAAAATAGATAATTTTGTATATGATTCAAAATTTATTTTTAATAAAATCGGCTATAATTTTCTGCCCTTAGAAATTAGTTCCGCTTTTGCTCTGGAACAATTGAAAAAATTAAAAAGGTTTTCTAATATCCGTCGTAAAAATTTTATCCGTCTTTATAATTTTTTTGAGAAGCATAAAAATTGGTTTGAATTGCCAAAACAAAACGGTAAGGTCGTCACCAACTGGTTAGCTTTCCCCTTAACTATAAAGAATGACGCCCCTTTTTCTAGGTTGGATTTAGTAACTTTTTTGGAAAAAAATAATGTTCAGACACGTCCGGTGTTTACGGGTAATATTTTAAAACAACCCGGCTTTAAAAACATTAATCATAAGACTAATCAAAAAAATCATCCAGTAGCTGATTTTATTATGGAAAGAGGATTTCTTGTGGGATGCCATCATGGCATGGCCAAGGAACATGTTAATTATTTAATTCTATTATTTGAGAAATTTTTTCAAGAAAACTTGCTAAAGAAAAATTATCAGCAATAAAGTTTTTGGAATTTTTGCGCAATTTATCTCTTAAATCAAAGTCTTTCGTGACGATTTTTATTTTTTCAGCAATGATTTCTGGTTGATGAATGGGGACGAGAAGCCCAGTCTCATTGTTTATAACAACCTCCTTATTCTCTGGAATTTCTGTAACAATAACAGGGAGTCCTACAGACATTGCCTCTAAAAGAGCGTTAGACATACCTTCGTAATCGCTTGCTAAAACAAAAATATCAAATATTTTAATCCAGGAATAAATATTATTTTGCTCCCCTGCCAATTTAACCTCATTGCCCACTCCTAATTTTTTAATTAGTTTTTGCAAATATTTTTTTTCCGGACCATCGCCAATAATAATGAGCTTAACCTTGTACCCGTCATCCTTTAAAAGTTTAATGGCCTGAATAATATCTTGCTGTCTTTTTTCTTTGGCCAGTCTTCCTACTGTGCCTATAATAAAACAATCTTCTTTATTAAATTGAGTCGGAGGGGAGTTATTATCCGCATCTATTGGAGAATAAATAACCCTTATTTTTTTTTCAGAAATCCCCAATTTTTCTTTGTAAAAGTTTTTTAGCGATATAGAGTTGCTTACAAAATAATCCACTAAACTTTGAGTGACTCTTTCAATCCAAAAATATATTACATGTCTCTTTTTTCTTAATTGCGATCTTATCATGCAGATAATTTTGGGGATGCCAAACATTTTTCCAAAAATTCTGCCAAAAATTGCCGCGTGAATTAAATAAGTTATTAAAACATCCGGTTTTTCTGTAAAAATAATTTTTTTAAATCTTATTATAGAAATTGGACTAAACCATTTGCCTGAATGTAATTCATAAACTCTAATATTATTTTTTTCCAATTCTATTCCCAATGTTTTTTTATCAGTGAGCGATACAACGATGTGTTCATAGTTTTTTAATCTAGGTAAATTTCTTACAAGAAAAAGTTCTGTACCCCCTATCGTCAAGCCTGTAATCAGATGCAATATTTTCATTACTCTAATTAAAATACTGTTTATACCATTCTTCCAACATTAATAATGTCCATAATTGATTGGCATAATTATTTTTACCTGAAACGTGATTTTCTATTAATCTTTCTATTTCAATTTTTGGCAACGGACTGCGATCAACGGCTTTTGATGACAAAATAGTTTCCTTTAAATATGGTAATAATGCTTTCTTAAACCAATTCTCTATTGGCATTGAAAACCCCATTTTGGGCCTGTTTAATATTTCTGCCGGTAATAACTTTTTTAAGGCCTTTTTGAAAATATATTTATTAGTGTTTCCCCTTAATTTAAGGGAGCTTGGTATTTTAGCGGTTAATTCCATAAACTCATGATCTAAAAGAGGGGATCGTGTTTCTAAAGAGTGCGCCATGGAGGCAATATCCATTTTCACTAATAAATCGTTTGGCAAGTACGAATTAATATCTACCCACAATAATTGGTCTAAAGAATCATTGCTTAAGGCCTCATCAAATTTATTCTTGAGAATTTCAATGGCGTGATTTGGATAGTCGTCCATATAAGCAATGAGAGGAAAATATTTTTCTGCGGCTGATGAGCCCTTTTTAAGTTCCTTAATTAATTTTATTGCTTTTTCTTGACGCCATTTTGGCTTTAGAAAAAGTCGAGCAACCAATGGGCCGAAAATAGTTGCAAGCGTTGGATGTTTATTAACTATTTGATAAAAATTATATCTTAAATAACCGGCAAAATTTTCATCACCACCATCGCCGTTTAAAGCTACAGTTACATATTGTTTTGTTATTTCGGCTAAATACCAACTTGGTATAGCGGATGAGTCGGCGTAAGGTTCTTCGTAGTAGTAAGCAATTTTTGGAATAATTTCTAATATATTTGGAGTTACCATAAACTCCCTGTGTTCAGTGTTAAATTTTATTGCCGTTGTTTTCGCGTATGGCAGTTCATTGTGTGTTGCTTCATTGAATCCAATTGAAAATGTTTTAACTGGATTGTTAGAATATTTGCTCATCAAAGCAACGATTGCAGATGAATCTATCCCTCCTGACAAGAAAGCTCCGAGTGGCACATCAGACATCATTCGTAATTTTACCGATTCCTCTAGTTTATTAATGATTTTATCAATCCACTCTTCTTCGGATAATTGCCATTTTTCCCGATAATCTAAATTCCAATATCGTTTAATTTCTAATTCGCCATTTTCTTTAACTATGCAGTAATGGGCTGGTGGGAGTTTTTTAATTCCCTTAAAACCAGTACTGGGAGAGGGGACGTATTGAAAGCTTAAATAATTTGCGATATCAGCTTGTTCCGGCTCTTTTTTTACTTCAGGATTTTTAAGAATTGATTTTAATTCTGATGAAAAAATAAAAACATCTTTATCTATATAATATTTCAGAGGTTTCTTGCCAACTCGATCTCTGGCTAAAAATAATTGTTGCTTATTTTCATCCCAAATGGCAAAAGCAAACATTCCTCTCAATTTTTTTAAACAATCTACTCCGTACTTTTTATAAAGATAGATAATAACTTCAGTATCGGTTTTTGACCTGAATCTAACTCCATCTTTTTCCAATTCTTCTCTTAAAGAAATAAAATTATAAATCTCTCCGTTGAAGACAATCCAAACTTTCTCTTCGTTATCGCACATTGGTTGGTTGCCGGCTGGTGACAAATCAATAATAGAAAGCCTTCTAAATCCAAATCCAATATTTTCTTTACAAAAAATGCCCAATTGATCTGGGCCACGGTGACTAATGGCATCAGCCATTATTTTTAACTCTCCTTCCGAAACTGGTTTTTTATCAAAACGTAATTTTCCCGTTATTCCGCACATTACTTAATAATATTATCACGGCTTATTTTAGTTGCATTTCTAATATCAACTATCAGCTTGGCCTTCTTGATTATAGTTGGATAATCATAAGAAGAATGATCAGTTAATATGGCAACGCAATCCACCCTTTTCAAAATTTCTGTGGTTAGCGGAGTTGAGTAAATCTTTCCCCCATCAATTTCTATTTGTGGAATATGGGGATCATTATAAATTACTTGAGCTTTTTTCCCCATCAAATCTTTAATAACTTCCAGAGACGGAGACTCTCTGGAATCGTCAATATCTTTTTTATAAGCAACCCCTAACACCAATATCTTTGATCCATTAACAGCCCTTCTTTTACGATTAAGGGCGGAAATAATTTTTGTCACAACATAATGAGGCATCAATTCGTTAACTTCTCCAGCCAACTCAATGAATCTAGCAAAGAATCCCAACTCCCGGGCTTTCCAAGATAAATAAAAAGGATCAAGGGGGATGCAATGGCCGCCTGCTCCTGGTCCTGGATAAAAAGCCATAAAACCATAAGGCTTGGTTTTAGCGGCTTCAATCACTTCATACATATCAATGTGCATTTTATCAGCGAGCATTTTCAATTCATTAATCATAGAAATATTAACTAAACGAAAAACATTTTCTAATAGCTTCACCATTTCAGCCGTCGCGGGTGATGAAACTGGTATAATTTTTTCAACAAAATTACTGTAAAAATTACAAGCCAACTCCGTTGATTTTTTATCTATGCCGCCAACTACTTTCGGCACGTTTTTTAATTTGTATTGTTTATTGCCGGGATCAATTCTTTCGGGGGCAAAAGCCAAGTAACATTTTGGCAGAATTGGTTTTATTAATTCTTCTGTTGTTCCCGGGTAGGTAGTGCTTTCTAAAATTACTAATGTTTCTGGTTTTAAATTAGGGGCAATATTTTTGGCGGCATTTTCTATAAAAGAAGTATCCGGAGCTTTATTTTTAGTCAGGGGAGTGGGCACGGCAATAATAATCACATTGCATTTTTTAATTTCATTCCAGTCAGTGCTTGCATAAAAATTTCCACTAATTTTTTTAATAGATTCGTTCGAAATTTCGGCTATAAAACTGCGATTATTATTAAGCTGTTTTACCCTTTGCTCATTAATATCAATTCCCACAGTCTTAAATCCAGCTTCAGCTATGGCAATTGCTGTTGGAAGTCCAACATAGCCTAATCCGACCACAGCCACCCTGGCTTTTTTTTCTTTAATTAGATGATCGAGCATATATAAAATCTTTTAATTCAAATATAATTGACTCTTTCATTAAATATAATGTTCCAAGATAGATGGCAATTGACGCTGAAATAATAAGGAAGAAATTTATTTGCCAATAATACATTAACATAGTTATCGCCCCCATTATTGCACTGGATATAAAGATTTTCGAAAGTTTATTTATAATAGTAAATTGATTAAATTCTTTCAATTTCCACCAAATAAGACTATTGCTGATAATTTGTGTTACTACGGTTGCAATAGCGGCTCCCTCAATGCCCCAAAAAGGAATCAATATCGAATTAAGCACCACGTTACCTATTGCTGCTACCCCAGCATATTTTAAGAATTGTTTTTCTTGATCATAAGCAAGAAGTGCATTGCCTAATATCGTGGTGGGATAAGCAAGCACCAAACTTAAAAGTAATATTTTAAATGTTGTAGAAGCCGCTAAATATTCATTGCCAAAAAATATATCCATTAGTTCATATCCGATTATTAGGCCTCCAATAGTTATTGGTATAGCAATAAGAAAAGCTATTTTAAGTGATTTTTCTAAAAGCTCTCTAAACCCTTCTTTGTTTTTATTGGCTAATCTAGTCAAGCTGGGAAAGGCGGCGGTGCCTATTAATGACGGCAAAACATAAAGAGTGAAAATAATTTTTTGAGCTGAAGAGTAATATCCGACATCTTCTGCGCCTTTTAACCAACCTAACATTATTATATCTGTGTTAAGCATTACGCTTCCCAGTAATCCTAATAGAGCTATTGACCATGAAGATTGGAGTAATTTTTTAATTAGGGCCTTATCAATGCGTCCAAAAAAACTTTTAATATATTCTCTTACAGTCCATAGAGAAAATATTGCTCCTATCATGCTTCCTGCCAGATAGCTGATTCCCAATCCTTCAGCAGTAGGATTTTTTATAAGAACCCATATTCCTAATATCATTATTGAAAATTGCGTGATGATATTCGCAATTGCCTCCCAGTGCATTTTTTCTAAAGATCGATTTAAAGATGATGTAAATAAGCGAATACTATCTGTTGCAACTAATAAGGCCATAAAAATTAATAGTGTTTTTGAAAGAGTTAAATTAGTTATTAAGGGGGTAATAAAAATTATTGCTATTGAAGTTAAAATTACAAGTACTGTTTTAATAATAAGAGAATTAGATAAATATCGAGCTTTATTTTCGGGATCCCTTACTATTTCTCTTGTCATCACCGCTCCTAATCCAATATCTGCGGTTATTGTAAATAATGCCGCTAAACTTAGCGCATACGAAAAGACCCCCCAACTAACCACTCCTAAAACTCTAGCCGCATAGAGAACTAAAACGATTCTTAATAAACGACCACCGATTTCTCCGGCGGTCAACCAAAAAGTATTTTTGATAAATTTATTCTGCATAAATAAAGCTAGGAATTATTAGTGAAAAAAAGTTTGATAGTTTTAATTACAATACTTATATCTAGCCAAAATGACCTATTCTTAATGTAATAAAGATCATATTGAAGTTTTTCATAAGCATCTTCTACAGACGCTCCATAACGATAATTTAATTGCGCCCATCCCGTAATGCCCGGTTTAACTATATGTCTTAATTCATAATAGGGAATTATTTTTTTTAAATCTTCCGTAAATTCTGGTCTTTCTGGTCTTGGTCCGACAAAAGACAAATCTCCTTTAATAATATTAATTAGTTGAGGCATTTCGTCGAAATGGCTGAATCTTAATATTTTTCCCAAGAATGTAACTCTGGGATCATTGGCTTTGGCCCATTGGGCTCCTTGAGCTTCCGCATTTTTTTTCATGCTACGAAATTTATAGAGCGTAAAAGTTTTACCTAATTCACCGACTCTGGTTTGTTTAAAAATAACAGGTCCTCTGGACGTTAATTTGATTAGCGTGGATATTATTACGGCTAAAGGAAATAATATTATTGCCAAAATCAGAGCCGATAATACCTCCAACGATATTCTGAAAAAATCATAAATATTTTGTCGATTGACTAAATTTTCTAAAAACCAAAATTCCTCTAATTCAGTAATCGGCACTTTATTAAAAACTAATTCGTAAAAAGAAGATAGGTCAATTATATTAGTACCTGTAACAAGATTTTTGTATATGACTTGAGCTATTTTCGCCTCTTTTTTTATGTGATTGGGGACAACTATTAGATCGATTCTTTTGGAAATTATTGTTTGTGAAATATCTTCCGGATTTTCCAAAAAGAACAACTCATAGCCCAATTGGGGATTGTTGCGGATAGATATTGCTAATTGTTGAATGGCTTGGCCTGATCCAATTATTAATACTTTGGTTGTGGGAGATCCTTTTGTTAAAAAGTTATTATAGTTTGTGCGCCAACCGTATTCTAATAAAAACAGCAAGGACAAAAATATAAACAGGTTTGTTTTTGGTGCGATATCGTAATAAGTTACAAAGTAGAAAAAGAATATCGTTGTGACAGCGCTTATAATTAGGGCCGTAGATAATTTTTTTATAAAATTAATAGTATTTTTTAATGACCCAATTTCATAAAGGCCAATTATATAAAAAATCAAAATCCAAAGGACAAAAATAATACTGAAGGGCTTTAAATGGGTATTCAGGGCTTCATTGGAAAATGGCTCTTGGTAGCGGATAATTAAGGTTATTGCCAGCGCCAAATAAAGGGTTAAAATATCGCCAATAATCAAGATAAGCTGTCTTAATTTAAGGGTGGGCGTCATTTCATCCTATTATAGCTAAAATAGGCCATTTTTGAAAGAGGCGTTGTTCTCTAGTTGACTTTTATATCTGTTTAGAATATACTAATGGGAGTTTAGTTATAGAACCTCGTTAGATTGCTTCGCCATGTGGTGGCGCAATCAAGCGCGGCAAGCGCCCTTCGGCCTTGCTCTAATATCTATCAAAGAGTTCGCAAACTAACGAAAGGGCGTATAAATCAAAAATAATTCAATGGAATTTAATAAAGAACAGAGGCAAATGTATCAAGGTGACTGGAAATGTTCTAAGTGTAATGGCGATATAAAAGAGTTGCCATTTCAGCCAGATCCAGCTCGTTTGACACAATTGCTTTGCAGAGAATGTCATCGTGAAAGAACCAAAAACTTTCGCAGACCTTCTTTCAGGTAAAGTAAAAAGAATCCCCGCTTGATAGCGGGGATTCTTTTTATATATAATGGAAGGATGAAAACAGTAAAAATTTATACAACCCCAACTTGTGTTTATTGTAAGATGGCGAAAGAATTTTTTAATAAAAATGGAGTTCAATATGAAGAGCATAATGTGGCGGAAGATTTAAAAGCTCGTCAAGATATGCTCGATAAATCTCATCAGCTTGGCGTGCCTGTAATTGATATTGATGGTGAAATTTTTGTTGGTTTTGATCGCCCCGCTCTTTCTAAGGCATTAGGTATTTAATTCTATGTATGATTTGGTAATTATTGGCGGTGGTCCGGCCGGTGTTGGGGCTGGTGTCTATGCCGCCAGAAAAAAAATGAAGACTGTTTTAATAGCCGATTCTTTTGGCGGTCAGTCAATTATTTCAAATGATGTTCAAAACTGGATTGGCGTGAAATCTGTGACTGGCTTGGAGTTAGCTAAAATGTTGGAAGAGCACTTGCGCAATTATCAGTCTGATTTGGATATTTGGGATAATGACTTGGTAAATAAAATTGAAAAGACTGGCGATGGTTTTGTTGTTAGTACAAAAAACGATAAGACGGCAGAAACTAAAACAATTTTAGTTTGTTCCGGCGGTTCTCGTCGTCGTTTGGGTGTTCCGGGAGAAGACAAATTAGATGGTAAGGGCGTGGCATGGTGCGCAATTTGTGACGCGCCCTTATTTGGAGGTAAGACGGTGGCTGTGATAGGAGGTGGCAACTCGGGATTAGAATCGGCGAGAGATTTAAATTCTTATGTGGATAAATTATATCTTTTGAATCGTGGCGATAAATTAAAAGGCGATCCAATTACTCAAGAAAAAATTTTAGCGATGCCTAAAATCAATGTTATTTATAATGCTGTTGTGCAAGAAATTTTCGGAGATAA
>CAZATK010000001.1:27054-45266 GCA_964488085.1 uncultured Candidatus Saccharibacteria bacterium | reverse complement strand
TGCCTAAAATCAATGTTATTTATAATGCTGTTGTGCAAGAAATTTTCGGAGATAAATTTGTTACCGGCTTAAAGTATAAAGATGTTGTTACCGGAGAAGAAAAAGCCTTGGAGGTGAGTGGCGTCTTCATTGAGGTGGGTAATGTTCCTAATAGCGCTTTTATTAAAGATTTGGTGAAAACTAATGATTTTGGAGAGATAGTAGTGGACGCCAGAACTCAACAATCGTCAGTGGCTGGTATCTGGGCGGCGGGGGATGTAAGCGATGTTAAATATAAACAGAATAATATTTCTGTCGGCGACGCAATTTTAGCGGTGCTTGATATTTTTGACTATTTGCATCGTCAAAGATGAAGAACCACGGGCTCACGCCCGTGGTTCTTCTGCCTTCTTTTAATTTGCCCACGGGCAAATTAGTTTGGCTTTGCCGAGATCAGCTCGGCAAAGCCAAAAAAACTTCATACATGGGCTTACGCCCATGGTATTAAGTTTTGAAGTCATAACAATTAAACTCCGAAGTGGGCTTTTATTTTTTTCTCGTCAGATAGTTTTTTAGTGGTAGTATAAATTATTTTTTCTTGATTTATATCCAGAGCATTGCAAAGCTTTTTAATTTCTCTTTCGCAATCAAACGGTGAAACCCAAACTGTCCTCTTCATTTGATACAACCCTAATTTTTTTATTGTTTTTCTAAAAATATTTTTAGTGTTTTTTTCACATCCCGTTAAATCGTAAATTAACAAATACCACTGACCAGTCCATTTTTTATTACTGACCCTAATATTTTCCAATTCCGCTTGTTGAAAGAAATTTTCGGCCAAAGTTCTGCCGATTGGCGTGAGGGCTAATCTTAAACTGTCATTGGCTAATTTTTGAAAATACACAATTTTTTTACTTTCCAACTCCCGCAATTTTTTAGTTCTCTGTCTAATAATTTTTACAGACCTGTCCTTAAAAAATAATTTGACTAATCTGTGTAAAAAATAAGGAGAAGAGTGAGCGGCAACTAAAGTAAAGGGACTTATTGCCAGTCTTAATATAGTATCGCGAGTGAGAGTCTCCTTTTTCCAGAGCCGAATAGGGCTTGCCATAAATGGCTACATTATAAAACATTTCCGGAAAATTTCAATATTGACATTTATAACTTTTTATGACTTTAAAACTTAATACCATGGGCGTGAGCCCATGGATGAAGTTTTTCTGGCGAAGCCAGACTAATCCGTCAGCTGGCGGATTAGAAGAAGGCAGAAGATACCACGGGCGTACTTGTCCTTCCGTAGTCTCGGCTTCAGTCTTGGACAAAGGAGGAAGCCCGTGGTATCTTCATTTTTATAACCTTAGACAGTTAAACCACGCTCCCCCCATCGCTTTTCTTTGAAAGGAGCTATAAATGGTTGCAAGGAAAGAAATTTTAGAATTTCACACTGAATGTATGTTTCAAAAACATATGACTGCAGTATTAAATATTGAAAAAGAGAGCTTCGAGCATTTTTGGGTTGAAAGGGATTTTGTGCGTTTTTTACGAAAAAGAGATTGTCTGGGAAGAGTTGTTATGATAGGTGATATGGTGGTTGGATACGTAATTTACAAGTTAGGCAGAAGAAAACTTCATCTTTTAAATTTTGTTGTAACTTCAGCTTATCGTCGCAAAGGCATCGGTACTCAAACGATAGACGCGTTGCTTGAGGAAAACTTTTCCAGCGATAAGCATGTCATGGTTACTGTAAATGTCAGAAGTTCTAATCTTGATGGCCAATTGTTTTTTAAAGCCATAGGATTTAAGGCTATTAATGTATTGAGAGGATTTTATAAAAATGAAGACGCTTATCGATTTTTTTATTGTAGAGATTCGTTTGCTTATGTCGAATCTGTGGGGCTTTAAGGTTTTGAAATTCGTCATTTGCTGATCTCGTTGCTAATTCCGCCACTAAGTGGCGGAATTTATTATTGTGAATTTGTAAGTTTATTTATAAATTTAAAGGTTTTTAAAATATAGCACTTTTCCACGATCGTGGAAAAGTGCTATATTTTTGTAGTTATGAATTTTAATGAAGAAAAATTATTTATTACTTTAACGAAACTAACGTTAATTACTCTTGTTTCTGTAACTAATGGCAGGGCTGGAGCCAAGATTATAATTTCATTAGCGAAAGATTATATAAGGAAGAATAAACAAGTTAAGGCGCCAAATATTATTAACGAAAAAGCGTTTAGATCAGCTCTTAATAGTCTTGGTAAAAGTGGTTTAGCTGAAAGAAGTGGTTGGGGTATATGGAATATTACGAAAAAAGGACGAAGATTTATCAATAGATATTTAAGCAAAATTGATCGTTATACAACTTATAAAAATCAAATTTTAGAAAATAAAAATAAAGATATTAAAACTGTAATTATTTTTGATATTCCAGAAAAGGAAAGATATAAAAGAGATGTACTTAGAATGGAACTGGTGGCATTAGGCTTCAAACAAACTCAAAAAAGTGTCTGGACGGGTTGTACTTCGCTGCCGAAGTTATTTTTAGAGTATCTTAGAGATCAAAATCTATTATCTTATGTCCGAATTTTTAGTGTTAAAGAGTCGGGCACCTTATAAATACCCTAACTTTTCAACGATCGTTGAAAAGTTAGGGTATTTTATCAAATAGATTTCATAGTTTTTATTTTGGTTAAAAACATTGATAATTTTTGTGGATTTTAAAAATTAGCGTGTTATGCTGGATGGATTATGAAATTAATGGGATTGCGTCAATATTTATTATTAGCTTTAGTAGTTGTTGCTGTGGGGTTGGGATTTTTTTATTGGAAGACCGTTTGGCAAAATAGAGATTCTAGCATAGATGCTGGGGAAGAATTTATTCAAAATTATGAAGAGGCAATGACGGCCGACAATTATGGCGGAAAAACGCCGGAAGAAACCTTAAATTTGTTTATTGATGCTTTGAAGAAGGAAGATGTGGAGTTGGCGAGTAAATATTTTATGGTTGATGATTTAGGAAAAAGAGATCAATGGGTGGAATATTTACAAGATGTTAAAGATCAGGGACTTATGCAGAAAATGGCAGAGGATTTAGGTGAGGCTAGGCCAGATTTGGAAAATATAATTGATGAGAATGACTTTAAATTTGTTATTCGCCAAGAAGATGGGTTAGTTGGTGCAGATATAAATATGGAATTTAATAAGTTTTCTGGTTTGTGGAAAATAGAAAGTTTATAAAATAGAAATGAGATGGCGTTTTTTAATTTTTTTGTTTTTGTTAATACCATCTTTAAGCAATGCCTATTCTTTGAGCGCTCACACTACTCTTACCAAAGAAATACTAAACTTTTATAACGAGTACTATCCGGCAAGTAAAATAAGTAATGATTTGGTTAATTTTTTAATTGATGGGGTTCGTAAAGAAGACGATCCGCCTCGTTATTTAAATCATTTTTATGACCCTATTAATAATAAGGGGTTAACAATTGGCTGGAGAAGTTGGGAGAAAGCTAAAAGTTGGGCGCAAAATTCTAAGTCGCAATTGGCTTTTAAATATTTGCCGTTAGAAGCGAGTGTTTTGTCGTCGGTAGAAAAGAAAAAAATAGAAAATAATTTATCTAATAAAGATTTTACTTGGGAAAGAGCCATAAGATATTGGCAAGACGGGGAAAAAGAAATGGCTATGTATGCCTTGGGGCATGTTTTGCATTTATTAGAAGATATGGCCGTACCCGACCATACTCGTAACGACCCCCATCCCGAAGGTAGTCCTTATGAAATTTTTACTAAGGAAAAAAAGATCAATGTAGAAATTTTATCTACGAAGCAACCTATTAACTTGAAATCTGTTGATGAATATTTTGATAGCGTTGCTAAATATTCTAATGAGGGGTTTTATAGTAAGGACACAACGAATGTTGGTGGCTATATAAATCCCAAATCAAATTATTTTAAGAGACATAAAGATGGAAGATTATATGAATTTAAAACGGATAAAGAATTTGGAGACTATTTTTTAGCACGATCAAATAATTTATTTTCTTGGGTACAAGCATCGGGCAAAAGTATCGATAATCATTTTGTTTTAAATGATTACTGGAATCGTCTTTCCATAAAATCTATTCAACATGGCGCTGGATTGGTAAATTTATTTTTTGAAGAAGCTAATAAAAAAGAATTGGCTGATTCTAGCAAACCCTTATTAGCTAGTTTAGTTGATACGGTTATATCAAAGGCGAGGGGTAATAGTGAAAGTGGTTTAAAAGAAAGAGCTGTGATATCTCTTGAGGGGAATAATCAGGTAGTTTCAAGCGTTATAGAAACCAAGGAGCCACAACTCCCTGCCTGTTCTTATAACTCCTCTTCAACTCCGACTCATCAAAATATTTTAATTAACGAAATTGCGTGGATGGGTTCTGTAAATGACAGCAATGACGAATGGGTTGAATTAAAAAATATTAGCAATGACACTTTTAATATTTCCGATTGGTGGCTGATAGATAAGGATGAACAAATTAAATTTAATTTTCCCAAAGAATCAATGGTTTCCAGAAATGGTTTTTATTTATTAGAAAGAACAGACGATCAGTCCGTGCTATCTGTCGCGGCTGATTTTGTATTTAAAGGATCAATTAGTAATGAAAACGAAGGTCTTCGTCTTTTTGATAATAATTGTATTTTGATTGACGAAGTTTTTGCCCAGCCCAATTGGCCAGCGGGTATTAATACAGAAAGAAAAACAATGGAAAGAGAATCAAATTTGAATTGGCACACTGGTCCAGTTAGCGGTACTCCTAGGATGGAAAATAGTCAGCCGGTTATTGTAGTTAATAATGAAAGTGGTTCGTTAACTGGCGGAAGCGGGAGTGTTAATAATAGCGTTGTTGTAAATACAGCCACAGTTACAAACGCAACCACACCCCCTCTTGTTTTAAAAGTTTTTATAAGCGAATTTCTTTTTGACGCGGAAGGTTCAGATGATAATAAAGAATTTATAGAACTATATAATCCTAACGATCAGGCAATTGATATATCGGAATGGTCCATTCAAGTAGCTTCCAGTTCTGGCGTAATATCTAAAAAGAATTTTGAAGCCGGTAATAAAATAAATTCTAAAGGATTTTTCTTAATTTGGTTTGGAGACCCTCCGGCGGGAAAAGCAGCTGATATGAAATGGGCAAGTGGCAGTTTAAATAATACAGCCGGATCTGTTTATCTGGTTCGCAATCAAGATAAAATAGATGGAAGTAGTGATTCAGATATAGTTGATAGTTTTAATTATAGCAAAGACACATTCTCAGATTTTGCTCCGGGGAAAAGTTTAAAAAGAAAAGACAATATCGGCGATTTTCAAGTCAGCGGATCGTCTACGGTTGAGAATGTTACAGCCCCTACAGCAGGGGGCGGTTTTTTAAGGGCAGTTTCTTTTTATAAAAATAATGATGATAGCAATAATTATATTGATTTAATTTTTGACCAATACCCATTTGCGCCCGAAAGAAAAGATGCTTGGAAAATTTTAGCATTTTATTTAAATACAGATCCTTTGGTGCAAGAATCAATTACTACTGATGATAATACTGGTTGGGTTCCTCAAAGCAATAATCTTTTATCGTTGCAATATCCAATGTATTCTGGTGACGGAGCGCCTCGTTATTCTGTGATTCTGCCTGATACTCCGGAGGGATTTGGCAGTGGCGGCGGTATAAGTAATGTTGCTTATAATTATAATTTTATTGAACCAAATAAGATAAAAATAAAAACATTGCACAATGCCACCAGCACTGATTACATAACTATTGCTTATTATGATTTTGAAAGTTCTGGCGGAGGCAGTCAAAATTTTAAATTAAAATTAGCCGATCCCACAAGATATTATTTTAAAGAATAAAAAAATAATCCGTTCGCCACTGGCGAACGGATTTGTCACTTAATCGGTTTGCGGGTCTTCGCCCTTTTTGCTCTCCCTCTGAATGGCATCGTACACTTCTCGGCGGTGTACGGGCACTTCTTTGGGCGCTTCTATGCCCAGTCGCACTTTGTCTCCTCTGATGTCAACAACAACAATCTTGATATTATCATTAATCATAATAATTTCATTCCTTCTGCGGGTAAGGACTAACATTGAGAACTCCTTCTCTCTGGGTGTGGGGCTGAAAAACGAACTTCCCGCATATTAAAACATTTGTAATATTTAGTCAAATGGTATAAATTACATTTCTAATGAAAGTTATACTGCACAACATTCGTAGCATTTACAATGTCGGTTCTATTTTTAGAACGGCTGACGCAGTGGGTATAGAGAAAATTTACCTGTGCGGAATCACTCCCCAACCACTGGATCGTTTTGGCGCGCCCTTACAAAAATTTACTAAAGTTTCGTTGGGGGCGGAAAAAACAGTTCAATGGGAATTTGCGAAAAGAACAAGCACTGTTATTGATCAATTAAAAAAAGAAAGATATAAAATTGTGGCTATTGAGCAATCAAAAAAATCAATGCCTTATTATAAATTCAAAGTCGCCTCTCATGATATTAAAAATACTGTTTTTGTTTTAGGAAATGAAATTAAAGGGCTTTCGCCAACGATTCTTAAAAAATGTGATACGATTTTAGAAATCCCCATGCATGGTAAAAAAGAATCATTAAATGTTGCAGTGGCCTTTGGTATTGTCAGTTTTCATTTTATCGGTTTCGAGCCCGAAAGCCCCCGCATTGGCGGTGGGATGAAGGGCGAGGTCGCCCGTAGGCGACTAAAAATAAAGGGTCGGCGGAGCCGACTCTTCTCCGAAAAACCCTCCCCTGATGCCGCGTAGCAAACTACGCGGAGAGGGTTTATAATTAAAAACAACGATGAATAAAAAGAAAATGATTCCCATTGTGGCGACCATAGTTTTTGTATTTATTATAATCGCGATATTAATTTATCTTTTTTATCCAAAAACTTTGATAGGCGGGAATGTAAAAGTCAAAATCAATACTCAAGAGTGGCGAGTTGAAGTTGCCCAAAATGACTGGGGCAGGGCAAAGGGGTTATCCGGCAGAAAGTTTTTAGGTGAAAATGATGGCATGCTTTTCATTTTTAATGAACCAGCCATTCAAAAATTTTGGATGCGCGGCATGAAATTTCCTCTAGATATTATTTGGATTAAAAATAATAAAGTAGTTGGTTTGGCAGAAAATGTTCCTCCAGCCACGATCAGCAATCTTGAACTGCGTTCTTCTCCTGAACCGGTTAATCTTGTTTTAGAAATTAATGCCGGTTCTGCCAGTAAATGGGGAGTCCGCGAGGGGAGTGAAGTTTTTATTTACGAAGGGGGTAAACTTGTTTTATACTGATACTACAATGAATAAAAAAATAAAAATTGCTATCAATGGTTTTGGTCGTATTGGGCGATTATTTTTTCGCCAAGCTCATGAAAAATTTGATATTGTTGCCATTAACGATCTTAGCGATGTTGATAATCTGGCCTATCTTTTAAAATATGACACTGTTTACAGAACTTACAATAAAAATATTCAAACAACCACTGAAGGCGGTAAAAATTATTTAATTGTGGATGGGAAAAGAACTTTGGTTTTACAAGAAAAAGATCCTTCTCTACTGCCGTGGAAAGACTTGGATGTTGATGTCGCCCTAGAGGCGACTGGAATTTTTGAGTCCTTTGAAAAATCTTCAGCGCATTTAAAAGCGGGCGCTAAAAGAGTTGTTATTTCTTCTCCCGCAAAAGACGAAGAGCAAGAGAAAGCCAAAACAGTTTTATTGGGACTAAATGAAGAGCAATTCAAAAACTGCCTTATTACTTCCAATGGCTCATGCACTACCAATGCCACTCATCCGGTGGCGGCTATTATGTCGGAAACTGTCGGCGTCAAAAAAGCATTTTTAAGCTCCGTCCACGCTTATACGGCCACTCAAAGTTTAGTTGATAGTCTGGCTGGTAAGAGTAAAGATTTTCGTCGTGGCAGAGCGGCATCTATGAATATTATTCCAGCTGCTAGTGGCGTTACAGTTTCGGTTACAAGAGTGTTAAAAAATTTAGAAGGAAAATTTGATGGCATGGCAATTAGGGTGCCATCAATAGTTGTTTCGTTAGGGGATTTTACTTTTGTTTCGGCAAGGCCAACCAGCGTTGAAGAGGTTAATGATATATTTCGCAAAGCGGCAGGAGAACAGCGCTGGAAAGATGTTTTAACGGTTGTTGAAGATCCTATAGTTTCTTCTGATGTAATTGGTATGCCTTATGGAGCGATCATTGATTTGTCTTTTACTAAAGTAGTTGATGGAGATTTGGTTAAAGTATTTTCTTGGTATGACAATGAGTGGGGGTATGCAACAACTTTAGTTAAACATATAGAGAGGGTGGGAGAGGCATTATGATAATTTATTTAGGAGCCGATCATCGCGGTTATGAATTAAAAGAAAAAATTAAACAATATCTGCTTGATAAAAATTATCAAGTTGTTGATTTAGGTAATAGTCAATATGATGCCGGTGATGATTATCCGGATTTTGCCAAGTTAGTGGGAGAGAAAGTTAGTGTTAATCCTGACACCGACAGAGGAATTCTTATTTGCGGTTCGGGAATTGGCATGGTTGTCGCGGTAAATAAATTTAGAGGAGTGCGTGCCGGCACCGTGATTACCGCCAAACATGCGCAAATGGGGCGCAATGACGAAGATATAAATGTTATCGGAATATCTGCAGATTTTGTAAATTTAAATGTTGCGCAAGATATTGCCGATGTCTTTTTAACTACGCCGTTTTCTTTAGAAGAAAGACATCGTCGAAGAGTAGATAAGATAAAAGAGATTGATAAATAAGAGATGCAAGTTATTCCCGCCATTAACGCCCCAGATTTTAATACTGCTAAAAGTTTAATAGAAAAGGCAAAAGAATTTCTTCCATCATCCGGTGAATGGATTCATCTTGATGTGGGTGACGGTCTTTTTTCTTCTATAGAGACTTGGGGCAATCCAGAAGAATTTCAAAGTTTACAACTTTCTAATATTATTAAAACAGAAGTTCATCTTATGATTATTAATCCTCTTAATTTTGCTGAACATTGGCTTAGGGCCGGAGTAAAAAGATTAATAGTGCATTTGGAAACTATAAGCAGTTTAGATGTTGATAGTTTATTAAATCTTTGCAGTAAATATGGCGCAGATTTAATGTTGTCTATTAATCCTGTGGCCCCTGTAGAAAAATTAGACCCCTATCTTAACAAAGTATTTTTTTTCCAAATTTTATCTGTAATGCCTGGTAAGGCAGGACAAGTATTTGAGGGTTCAACATTAAAGAAA
Organism: uncultured Candidatus Saccharibacteria bacterium; assembly: GCA_964488085.1. Classification (GTDB taxonomy): domain Bacteria; phylum Patescibacteriota; class Minisyncoccia; order UBA6257; family UBA11618; genus CAZATK01. The sequence continues at coordinate 35,989 of CAZATK010000001.1, read as the reverse complement.
ATCGCTTACTTACGAGAAAGACAGCCAAGTGTTAGAATAGAAGTAGATGGCGGTATTAATCTAGAAACCGCCAAGCTAGCCAAAGAAGCTGGGGCAGATATCATTGTTTCGGCTTCCTATATATATAATAGTAACGACCCCAAAGAAGCCCTTACGAGATTGGCTCATGTATAAAAATATAGGTGATGGAAAGACTTCACGAAAAAAAATTAAAACAATTAGAAGAAAAGGCGGCAGAAATCAGATATGACACCATTGAAATGGTCATTAATGCCGGTTCCGGTCATGTGGCGGGGCCTCTTGGGATGGCTGATATCTTTACCGCGTTCTATTTTCATATTTTAAATCATAATCCCAAAAAACCTGATTGGCACGATCGTGATCGTCTTATTTTATCCAATGGTCATATTTGTCCTATTCGTTATGCGGTTATGGCTCATGCCGGTTATTTTCCAAAAGAAGAACTAAAAACCTTAAGAAAACTGGGAACACGTTTACAGGGTCATCCTCATCGTGCAGTTTTGCCTGGCAGTGAAACGACATCTGGCCCATTGGGGTCTGGCTTGTCTCAATCTTGCGGTGTGGCTTTGGCGGGAAAACTGGATAATAAAAAATACCAAGTTTATTGCATTATGTCTGATGGCGAGCAGGACGCTGGCAATACCTGGGAGGCAGTTATGTTTGCCGCTAAATATAAGTTAAATAATCTAACCGCAATTATTGATAGAAATAATATTCAAATTGACGGCATGACGGAAAATATTATGCCGTTGGAGTCCTTGAGAGACAAATACGAATCATTTAATTGGCATGTAATTGAAGTTGATGGTCATAATATAGAACAATTTGTGGACGCTGTTTTTGAGGCTAAAGCAATTTATGAAAAACCAACTGTCATTATTGCCCATACAATACCGGGTAAGGGAGTGGATTTTATGGAATTTGATTATTTATGGCATAGCAAATCTTTTAATAAAGAAGAAGCCCGAAAATCTTTAGACGAACTAAGAACCTTAAAGGGCAAAATAAAAAGTGAACACCAATAAATGTCATTAAATTTATCAGCAAAATTAGAGTCAAAATTATTTAATGGGCAAGTGGAACAAAAGCCGACTCGCGATGGTTATGGTGATGGCTTGGTTATTGCCGGAGAAAAGGATTCCAATGTCGTAGTTTTATGCGCTGACTTAAGCGAATCAACTCGTTCTTATAAATTTCAAGAAAAATTTCCTGAAAGATTTTTTGATGTTGGAGTGGCCGAACAAAATATGGCGGCAATAGCTGCGGGATTAGGAGTCAGTGGGAAAATTCCTTTCATTTCTTCTTACGCGGCTTTTTCTCCCGGAAGAAATTGGGAACAGATTCGTACTACTATTGCTTATAATGATTCCAATGTAAAAATTATTGGTTCACATGCCGGAGTTTCTGTTGGTCCTGATGGCGCTACTCACCAGATGACTGAAGATATAGCAATTATGAGAGTTATGCCGAATATGAAGATTTTTGTGCCTTGTGATGCCATTGAAGCTAAAAAAGCCACGATTGCGTCCGCCAAAATTTGGGGACCTTGTTATATTCGTTTGGCTCGAGAAAAAAGTCCCGTTTTTACGACGGAAGAAACCCCCTTTATTCCGGGGAAAGCTGAAATATTATGGGAATCGGATAAGCCCAGAGTTCTAATAATTGGATGCGGTCCATTATTGCATAATTGCCTGATGGCCGCTCTAGATTTAGAAAAAAATAAAATTGGAACAATTGTTTTAAACTGCCATACAATCAAACCCCTTGATGAAAAACTAATTTTAAATTTAAGTAAAAAATGTGGCGCTGTCGTGGCAGTTGAAGAACATCAAGTGACTGGGGGATTGGGCGGAGCTGTGGCCGAATTTTTAGTAAAACATCATCCGGTGCTGATGGAGTTTGTTGGTATGCATGACACTTTTGGAGAATCGGGAAAACCGGAAGAACTAATAGAAAAATATGGAATGGGAAATAAATCTATAGTAGATGCCGTGAAAAAAATTATTTCTCGTGTTAGAATAACTGCGTAAGCTATGTCAAAAAAAATCCACCTTAATAAAAGTGACTCCTTAAAAGATATTGTCGATCAAATTGTTAACAGCGAGTCGGACATTGTAACTTTAATTGTTCCTAACTTTTCAAAACTAGCTGAAGTGGAAAGCAATTTTAAGGTTTTGAAAAAATTAAGCGAAGCCACTGATAAAAAAGTAACCGTTGAATCCGTTGATGAGAGGGTGGTCAAATTAGCCAAAGCTGTTAATTTAGAAGCGTCGAACCCATTTTTTGCTCAAAACAGGCCTAAAAAATGGCAAGATGTTGAAGAAGAAATATTTCCAGAAGCAGATATCGGCAATAACGGTGAGAATAATGCGGTTTTGGTTAGTGAAAAAAAGAAAAGAAAGTTTTTTTTCAAGAAAAAATATTTTATTAGCGCGGTCTTTTTAGTTTTGTTTGGAGTTCCGTCTTTTTGGGTAGCTACTAATATTTTACCGAGAGCTACAATTCAAATTATCACCCAAAAATCCGATTGGTCTTTTAATGATTTGGTTTCTGTAAAAAAAGATGGCGATATTCCCTCGGAGATTTTTTCTCAAAAGAAAAATGCCCAAATGGTTTTTCCGGCTACCGGAAAAAAAGTTGTTAATAAAAAAGCCAGCGGGAAGCTAATTGTTTATAACGGTTATAGTTCTGAACCGCAAAAACTAGTGGCCACTACAAGATTTATTACCAATGATGATAAAATTTTGCGTTTAGTAAAAGACATAGTAGTGCCGGGAGGCAAAATTGTTGACGGTAAAATTACCCCGTCTTCTATTGAGGCCGATGTTGTTGCTGATAAGTCCGGTGTTGAATATAATATTGCTTCTGCGTCTGATTTAAAAATTCCTGGATTTAAAGGGACACCCAAATACGCGGCTTTTTACGGAGAGATTAAAGAACCGTTAAAGGGAGGATTTTCCGGAGCAATGGCCTATCCCAATGAAGCTGATATTAAAAGCGCTAAAAATAAAATTGCCGAAGTTTTAGAAGAGTCAATTAACAGTCAATTAGCTTCTCAATTACCCCCCAACTTTAAGATGGTTGAGGGTTCAAAAAAGTTTACTCTTTTAAAAACCGAAGCTGATCCGAATGTAAATCAAAATAATGAATTTTCTATTATGGCTGAAGGCGAAATGAAGGTTATTGGTTTTAAAGAAAAAGATATATTAGTTTTTATGACTGATAAAATGAAATCTGACAAGGGTCAGGATTTTATATTTAATAATAATAATTTAAAATATGGTATCGCTAATGCTGATTTTAAAAATGACTCAATTAGCTTGCCGATTGATTTTACGGCGGTGGTGGAAAGGCCAATTGACGTAAATGATTTGCGTAAAAAAATAGCAGGCAAATCCAAAGTTGATTTAAAGACCACAATTTTTGCCCTGCCGGGACTTGCAAGCGCTTCGGTAACTCTTTGGCCGTTTTATGTAAAATCTATTCCGGAAGATACTAGTTCCTCTAAAGTTAAGATTGAGGTGAAATAATGATTTTGTTTTTACTTGACGAAAATATTGCTTATATGCTATTATCTTGCAATATTCGATGAGTGTTAATAACTCGAGCAAGAAAGTTGAGGGGATAGTGATGGAGGCATTGCCGGCAACTACTTTTAGAATCAAATTCCAAGACGGTGTAGAGATACTGGGGTACTTGTCTGGAAAGATGAGATTAAACCATATTAAGATTTTACCCGGCGATAGAGTAATTGTTGAAATGAGCCCTTATGACGCAAAACGAGGAAGAATTATTCGGAGAAATTAATTTTATTTATGAAAGTTAGGTCATCTGTTAAAAAGATTTGTAATAGTTGCAAAACAGTCCGTCGTCAGGGACGGGTTTATGTTATTTGCAAAATTCCCAAACACAAACAAAGACAAGGTTAATTTATGAGACTATTAGGAATTAATGTACCGGACAATAAAAGAACGGAAATTGCTTTGACGTATTTTTATGGTATTGGCAGTGGTCTTTCTAAGAAAATTCTTGAAGCCACTAAAATAAGTCCGGATAAGCGTGTTAAGGACTTAAATGCGCAAGAAGTGAATATGATTAAAAGTTTTATAGAAAAAAATTATAAAGTTGAAGGAGAATTAAGGCAGATTATAAAACAGAATATTGGTTTAATGAAAGAAATGCAGTCCTATAAAGGGACTCGGCATATGAGACATTTACCAGCACGCGGTCAGAGAACCAAAACTAATTCTAGAACTATTAGAGGCAACGTTCGTAAAACTGCCGGCAGTGGTAAAAGAAAAGTTGAATTAAGATAAAGTTTGTATGGGGAAGAAAAAAGTTATTAAAGTTGAGAAGACCGCTCAACAATCTATAAAGGAAAACGAAGCAATTGAAAGTGCGGTTGTTAAAGCCGGAGGAGAGGGCGTTTCTTCAAAAAGCAAAAAAATAGAAAAAGGAAGAGTGTATATTAAGGCCACTTATAATAATACTATCGTTACAATTACCGATGACAAAGGAAATGTTGTGGCTTGGGCTTCGGCTGGCGCTCTGGGTTTTTCTGGGCCTAAAAAGGCCACTCCCTTCGCTGCTTCCAAAGTAATAGCCACATTGACAGAAAAATTAAAAAAATCTGGTCCGACTGACGTGGCTGTTTTGATTAGCGGTGTTGGTGGCGGTCGTGATTCAGCTGTGCGCTCTTTAATTAATCAGGGATTTAACGTATTATCTATCACTGACATGACACCCATTCCACATAATGGTCCTCGACCGCCAAAAGTGCGAAGAGTTTAAGTATGTTTAATACAAAAGAAAAAAAAGAAAGATCATTAGGAGTAAAACTTTTTCTTAAAGGTGATCGTTGTAATTCTATTAAATGTGCAATGATAAGAAAGCCATATCGTCCGGGTGCTCATGGCAAAAGACGTTCCGGCACCCCTTCTGAATTCAAACAGCAATTACAAGAGAAACAGAAAATAAAAGCTATTTATGGTTTAAGAGAGTCACAAATGCAAAGAATTGTTTCAGAAGCCGCTAAAAATCCGGGAATTACCGGACCGATGATTATGAATTTTTTAGAAATGAGATTGGATAATTTAGTTTATCGGTTGGGTTTTGTTCCTTCTCGATCGGTTGGCAGACAGATGGTGGGTCATGGTCATTTTTTGGTAAATAACAAAAAAGTTACTATCCCTTCATATAGAGCTAGGGTGGGTGACATTATTTCCATTAGACCCCAATCAAAAGATCATATTGTGTTGAAGGACTTAGCTGTAAATGTAAAAAAAATAGAACCGCCAGTTTGGTTATATTTGGACGGAGAGAAGTTGGAGGGAAAGGTTATTTCTCTGCCAAAAGACGTAGAGGCATTTTTTGATGTCAATTTAGTTATTGACTATTATTCTAAGTAATGGTAGAAATTATAAACTATGAAATTTTCTTATTTAAGTGAAACGGTAGCTATTAAGACCATATCCGAAGATAACAAGGACGGTGTCTTCGAAATTGAGGGTTTGTATACTGGATATGGCTTGACTCTAGGAAATTCCTTGCGTCGAGTTTTATTGTCTTCTTTGCCAGGAGCCGCTATTACCAGAGTAAAAATCAAAGGAACAAACCATGAATTTACTACCGTTCCGGGTGTTGCTGAAGACGTTGTGGAAATATCATTAAATTTGAAGGGAATTTGTTTTAGGGCATATACCGATGAACCACAGATATTGAGACTTAAAGTAAAAGGAGAAAAAGTGGTAACGGCGGGCGATATTGAGACCAATTCTCAAGTTGAAGTTATAAATGCGGATGCGCATATTGCGACTTTGACTGCTAAGGACTCAGAATTGGATATGGAGTTAACCGTTGAAAAAGGCCTGGGGTATGTATCCACAGAGTCAGTGAAGGCAGAAAAGTTGCCGATAGGGGTTATAGCTCTTGATGCTATTTTTTCTCCTGTTGTTAAAGTAAATTTTGAAATAGAAAATATGCGCGTTGGTGATCGTACTGATTATAATAAATTAAGATTAATTATTCAGACCAACGGTAATATTTCTCCGTCAGCGGCTTTGAGAAAGGCCAGTAATATTTTACAAGATCATTTCACTAAAATATCTCAAATAGAGGTAAAGGAAATTGATTTCAATAAAGAAGGCAAGGAAAAAGGAAGCGAAAAAAAGAGTAAAAGTAAGAAAAAATAATGCGTAAATTTCACAGAAAAAAAGGACCCCGTCGTTCTTTTTTGAGAAATCTGGCAAATAATCTGATAACTCGAGAAAAGATTTTTACTACAGAGATTCGGGCCAAAGGAATTCGTCCTTTTGTGGAGCGTTTGGTTACGATTGCCAAAAAACAACAGCTACATAATTTGAGGATATTAATATCTCGTTTAGCTAATAAAGATACTGCGCAGAAATTGTTTTATACTATTGCCCCGAAATATAAAGAAAGGCCTGGTGGTTATTTAAGAATTATTAAACAAGGCAAAAATAGAAAAAGGGATGGGGCAAAGACCGCGATTATAGAATTTGTATAGAAATAAATGGAACACATTTTAGACGCAACAAATCAGAGATTAGGTAGATTAGCTTCAAAGATCGCCGTGATTTTACAAGGTAAGCACAAAGCCGATTATAATCCTCGATTAGAGGGTAAAGATAGAATTACGGTTAAGAACGCTTCTAAAGTAGTTTTAACTGGAAAAAAAACAAAACAAAAAGTATATCACTATCATACTGGTTATATGGGGCATTTGCGTACCATTCCTTTTAAGGACATGATGGCTAAACATCCAGAGAGGGTTTTGGAATGGGCAGTTTATAATATGTTACCCAAAAACTGGTTGAGACAAAAAAGAATGAATCGTTTGACGATTGAAAAATAAATTTATGGTGAAAGATTACATAGAATCAAGAGGGGCAAGAAAAACAGCGGTAGCTCGTGTGAGATTGATTAAACAGCCGGGCATTATTGTTAATGGTATGGATTATAAAGAATATTTTAAAGCGCCAAGATATCGTTTGTCAGTTGAGGCGCCGTTGTTATTGGTTAATTTAGATAAAAAGACGGGTTTTTCCGTTAAAGTTAAAGGCGGTGGTGTGACCGGGCAAGCAGAAGCGGTGCGTCATGGAATAGCCAGAGCATTAATAGTTCTCAATATTGAATTTAGAAAAAAATTAAAACAGGCAGGATTTTTGACTCGAGATCCAAGAATGGTGGAGCGCAAAAAATACGGACTTAAGAAAGCTCGCCGCGCGCCGCAATGGGCAAAAAGATAGTATCAATTTATTCGGTTGCCATATTTTTGTGGGTATTGGTGATTTTTCATTTAGTGGTTTTTTTTGGCGATTTTTATTTACGCTATGATGGTTTAGATAAAGTTTCCCATTTTTTGGGAGGGCTTTGGTTGGCAGTATTTTTTTCTTATTTAGTTAGTAGGCTGAAGTGGCCCGACCAGCCACTTTTCACAATTTTGGGATGGATTGCTTTAGTGATAATTTTTTGGGAATTTCACGAATTTATAGCGGATATTTTTATAAAAAATAAAAATTTTAAAATGCAAATTAATGCTTCTGATACTATGGGAGATTTGTTTTTCGGTTTATTGGGTGCTACCATCTTTCTTGCATGGAGGAAGTTTTTGTTATTAACGGAGGCAAAAAACTAAAGGGACAAATTCGTTTGGCTGGATCTAAAAATGCCGCTACAAAAATGATGGCGGCTTCTTTATTAACCGATGAAGAAGTAGTTTTGGAAAATTTTCCGCGAATCGGCGACACGGAAATTACCGCAGAGCTTTGTCACTCTATAGGAAGTAAAATTAAACTGCAGGGAGCAAAACTTTCTATAAAAACTGCCTCTATTAAAAATCACCAAGTTTTATCTTTAAGCAGAAAAAATCGTATTCCAATATTAACTTTGGGTCCTCTATTATCTCGATATGGCAAGGCCGAAGTTCCTGTTTTAGGAGGTGATAAAATTGGACCTCGTCCCGTTAATTTACACATAGACGCCTTGACTAGTATGGGCGCAAAAATAATTACTACAGAAAATAGTTATCAAGCAGAGGCGCCTAATGGCTTAAGAGGCGCTAGAATTTCTTTTCCTTTTCCTAGCGTGGGAGCTACTGAAAATGTGATATTGGCAGGTGTTATGGCGAAGGGCCGAACGATTATTTATAATGCCGCTGTTGAGCCAGAAATTATAGATCTGATAAAACTTTTGCAGAAAATGGGGGCAATCATTGAATTGGGAGCTAATCGTACTATTTATATTGATGGAGTTAAAAAACTGCACGGAGCAGTTCATCCCGTTTTGTCGGATCGTAACGAGGCGGTTTCTTGGGCTTGTTTGGCTTTAGCAACAGACAGTAAAATTTTAGTTGAAGATGCGCGTCAAGAACACCTTATAACTTTTTTAAATGCCGTGAGACGCATTGGCGGTGAGTATGAAATTACAAAGAAAGGAATAATTTTTTGGAGAGAAGGAGAATTGAGTGGGGTTGAATTGGAAACAGATACTCATCCCGGTTTTATGACGGACTGGCAACAGCCCCTTGCAGCTTTATTAACTCAAGCTAGAGGCGTGTCTGTTTTGCATGAAACTATTTATGATGATCGTCTAGGATATGTTCAGGACTTAAATGCGCTTGGCGCAAATATTAAAGTTTTTTCAAAATGCCTGGGAGAACTGCCTTGCCGTTTTAATGGAATGGGTTGTTATCATAGCGCCATTATTAGCGGTCCTACACAGCTTAAGGGGCGCGCAATAACAGTACGCGATCTTCGCGCGGGAATGTTAAATATTATTGCCGCTCTGATAGCAAAAGGAGAATCTACTATTTTGGGCGTAGAAGAAATTGACAGGGGCTATGAGAATATTGATACTAGATTAAAGAGTTTGGGCGCAAATATTAAGAGAATAA
>CAZATK010000001.1:24708-26954 GCA_964488085.1 uncultured Candidatus Saccharibacteria bacterium | reverse complement strand
TATGAGAATATTGATACTAGATTAAAGAGTTTGGGCGCAAATATTAAGAGAATAAAAGTCAAGTAATTATGTTTATCCGTAAAATTGGAATAGATTTAGGAACTGCCAATACGATAGTCTATGTTCCAGGCAGTGGTTTTATAATTAACGAACCAACAATCGTTGCCTTAAGTGTTCCTGATAATACTGTTTTAGCCGTGGGCAAGGAAGCAAAAGAAATGATAGGTCGTACTCCTGATGACATTATTGCTTACAAGCCCTTAAAAGACGGTGTTATTGCCGACTATTATATAACTCGCGCTATGTTGCAATATTTTATTGCAAAGGCGGTCGGCTCATTTAATGTTTTTAGACCAGAAATCGTTATATCGGCTCCAGCTGGCATTACACAAATAGAACGGAGAGCTATTATGAATACAGTAAGAGAATCTGGCGCTAAAGAAGTCTATATAGTTAAAGAGCCGATTTTAGCGGCTTTAGGGGCGGGCATACCCATTAACAATCATGAGGGAAATATGATTATTAATATTGGTGGTGGCACGGCTGAAGTGGCAGTGGTTTCTCTCGGAGGAATTGTGGCTTGGCACAGCTTAAGAGTTGCTGGAAATAAATTTGATCAAGCTATTATTGAAATGATTAAGAAAAAATATTCTTTATACATTGGAGAACAAACGGCAGAGACAGTTAAAATAGAGATAGGTTCGACATTGCCCACTAAAGAAAAGTTAGAATTTCAATTAAGAGGACGAGATTTAATTTCAGGATTGCCAAAAGATATAGTGGTTAATTCTAATGAAATTGCTGAAGCGCTTCACCCACATTTAGTGGATATCGCGGCTTCTGTGCAAACTGTTTTTAGCGCAACTCCTCCGGAATTAGTTGCAGATATTATGGACAAGGGAATAATACTTTCCGGTGGAGGGGCCCAATTGCGCCATTGCGATGAGTTTTTTAGGAGGATGTTGGGAGTTACCGTGTATGTTGCAGAAGATCCGCTTTTTTGCGTGGCAAAAGGAACGGGATTAATTCTTAATCATTTGGATGTTTATAAAAGAACATTGGTTCACAAGCGATAGTTCGACCCAAAATGGATTTAGATTTAAAATCTGCCTTTCAAAAACTAGCCAGTAACAATAATATTTTTCATAGTTATATTTTTTTTGGTAATGATATTGATTGTCAATTAAGTTTTGTTTTGTGTCTGGCTAATTTTCTGGAGAATAAAAACTGGCATATTTCAAGTAAGCCATTAATTGATTGTTTGTTAATTGAATTTGGAAAAGAAGAATCTATTGGAATTGATGAGGTAAGAAATATGAAAAATTTTTTGTGGCAAAGGCCTTTTATTTCTTTACGGAAAACTTTAATCATAAAAAATGCCGATCAACTAACCACGATAGGGCAAAATGCTCTTTTGAAAATTATTGAAGAACCTCCGTCGTCCGGTTTAATTATTTTGATTACTAAAGATCAAAACAGTTTAATCTCAACATTATTATCTCGTTTCCAAAAAGTTTATATTGCTTCTTCCCCAACTGATGGTAAAATTGAAAGTAGTTTGTTAATTGGAGTAAAGAACTTTTTGAAGGGATCAGAAAGGGAAAAAATCAACATAATAAAAAAAGTAATTGAAGATAATATTTTAAACGATTTTATAACGGTAGTTTTTTCTGAATTAGATAAAGATCCTATAAAAAACTTCCATTCCTTAAAAGAACTAATGTATCGTTGGGTCAATATTAATAAATATAATACTAATAAAAAATTACAATTTGAAGCATGGATAAGGTCATCCCAATTATAGTGGTTTTGATTTTCAGTGGTATTTTGGTATACTTTTTGCCATTAGCGTGCGCCATTAAATAAATGGAACAAGAATTAAAACAATTAGAGCAAAAATTAAATAGCATTGTAAGCAGATTCAAGGATGAATTATCTAGTATTCGCACCAATCGTCCTACTACCAAGTTAGTTGAAGATATTAAAGTTGATTATTTGGAACAACGGCTTACCGTCAAACAACTTTGTTCTTTATCCATTGTTCCTCCTCGGGAAATTGTTTTAAATGTTTGGGATAAAAATTCGGTTTCAGCGGTGGCTAAAGCAATCGAAGGGGTTCATTTGGGATTAAGTGTTGTTATAAGTGGTAATCTAATCAGAATTAATCTTCCCCCTTTAACTGATGAAAGAAGAAAAGAATTTATTAAAATTATTAAAACAATGACAGAAAAAGAAAGAGTTAATAT
>CAZATK010000001.1:21772-24608 GCA_964488085.1 uncultured Candidatus Saccharibacteria bacterium | reverse complement strand
GTTGCATGGTGAAATGGCCAGCCTACCGGCAGGCAGGGATTTGCCGGCAGATGCCAAAGGTGGATTTGATGATCGCTCTTTTGTTTGTCAAAAACCGTGGAAAAAAATCATTGTGGTTATTGCTGGTGTTGTAATGAATTTTCTAGCTGGTTGGATAATAATATCAACAGTTTTTTGGATAGGTACGCCCTCCTTAATATTTATTGATTCAGTTTCTAAAAATAGTTCTGCAGAATTAGTGGGGTTGCGGGCAGGAGATTTAATTGAGGGTTGGCAAGAAGTTACCGAATTAGTGAAATTTATTAATGACAATAGGGGCGGGGAGGTAATCTTAAATATTAATAGAGATGGAAATAATTTAGATGTTAAAGTTATTCCCAGAATAGAAGTTCCTGTGGGCGAAGGCGCTTTAGGAATCACTTTGCATGGCGGAGGATTGCCACGCCAGAGTTTTTTTTCGGGATTATATAATGGCCTGATAATGTCTTGGAAAATAGCAGTAAGCGTTGTTTTGGGAATTTATCAATTATTTTTATCGCCGCAAAATGTGGTTGGTCCAGTCGGCATATTCAACATCGCTGTTAATACGGGGAAAGCCGGTCTTGTTTATGTTTTGCAACTTTTAGGATTGATTTCTATTAATTTGGCGGTTTTAAATATTTTACCGATACCAGCGCTTGATGGCGGGAGATTATTATTTATAATAATTGAAAAATTGCGCGATAAACCTTTTTCTAGAAAAGTAGAAATTAGAGCTAATGCTATTAGTTTTATTATTTTAATAATTCTTATTATTTTAGTGACTTTCAAGGATATAAGCGCTTTACTATAATAAACGTATATGCATCAATCTCAATTATTTACTAGGACATCTCGAGAATCTCCTAAAGACGCGATAAGTATTAATGCTCAGTTGTTGGAGCGTGGCGGTTTTATTTATAAAAATTCCGCGGGCGTTTATTCCTTTTTGCCGTTAGGGTGGAGAGTTTTGCAAAAAATAGCGGCGATTATAAAGGAAGAGATGAATTTGATAGAGGCTCAAGAAATGTTTATGCCGGCTTTGGTAGAGAAAAAATATTGGGAAACAACTGATCGTTGGAATGTTGACATTGGGTTTGAGGTAAAAGGAAAAAAAGACGACAAGGCCAATTTTGTTTTAGGTTGGACTCATGAAGAGGTCATTACCGAAATAATTTCTCATTTTGTTAATTCTCCCAAAGACCTGCCGTTTGCGGCCTATCAAGTTCAGACCAAATTTAGAAATGAAGCCAGAGTCAAATCAGGACTTTTAAGGGGTAAGGAATTTATTATGAAAGATTTATATAGCTTTCATGCCACGCAAGAAGATTTTGAAAATTATTATCAAAAAGTTAAAGAGGCCTATGAAAGAGTTTTTAAGCGTCTGGACTTGGATGCTTTGTATGTGCTGGCGGGAGGCGGTGATTTTACCGCAACTCATACCCACGAATTTCAAGTCATTTCATCTATTGGCGAAGACGCCATAGCCGCTTGCTCTAATTGTAGATATGCGGAGAATAAAGAGATTAGCAAATTAAGCGATGGAGATTTGTGTCCTAAATGCAAAGGAAAAATAAAAATGGAAAATGCTATTGAGGTGGGCAATATTTTTCCTTTAGGAAATAAATATTCCCAATCATTTAATTTAAGAACTCCAGTGATAATGGGTTCTTATGGAATAGGATTAAGCAGGGCGATGGGAACTGTTGTTGAGATTCATCATGACGAGAGGGGAATAATTTGGCCAGATTCTATTGCTCCATTTCAGGTTCATTTAATTGAAATTGGAGAGAGATTAGCAAAAAAAACTTATAAAGATTTACAAAAACAAAATATAGAAGTATTATATGACGAACGACAAGTTTCAGCGGGAGAAAAATTTGTTGATGCGGATTTGTTAGGTATTCCTTGGCGCTGGATAGTGAGTGAAAAGACCGCAGGGCAGATTGAAGTGAAAAGAAGAGATTCTGATAAGGCTGAGCTTGTTAGTTATGAAGATGCGTTTAAATTACTTCGCTAAAGACATAGGGATTGATCTTGGTACGGCTAATACTCTTATTTACTTGGCAGGCAGGGGGATCGTAGTTAACGAGCCCTCTATTGTTGCTGTCAATAATAAAACTGGCCAAATTTTAGCTATTGGCAATGAAGCTAAAAAAATGTTGGGAAGAACCCCTAGTCATATTCATGTGATTAGACCATTAATTAATGGCGTTATATCGGATTTTGATATGACACAGGAAGTTCTAAGAAATTTTTTGAAGAGGGTGAAAACCGGACCCCTTTCTTTCAATTATCAAAGAGCTGTGGTTGGTATTCCAAGCAACTTAACAGAAGTTGAGAGAAAGTCGGTTGAAGATGCGGTGATTGGCGCGGGTGTGAATAGGGCCTATCTTATTGAAGAGCCCTTGGCGGCGGCAATTGGGGCTCGTTTGCCAATTCATGAACCAACAGCGAATATGATTGTGGATATCGGCGGGGGAACTACGGAAATCGCCATAATTTCTATGGGGGGAACCGTAACATCAAAAAGTTTAAAAATTGCCGGAGATAAATTAACGGAAGATATTATTAGATTTATTCGTGACGAATTCCGTTTAGTCATAGGAGAGCCGACAGCCGAAGATTTGAAAATCAACATTGGATCGGCTATACAGCTTGATGAAAAACTTGAGATGATAATTCGCGGTCGTGATTTAACTGTTGGTTTACCAAGAGAAGCAACAGTTAAGGATTTTCAAATAAGAGCGGCTATTATTCGTTCCATTAAAACTATAGTTGAAGCGGTAAGAGAAGTAATAGAGACAGCGCCACCGGA
>CAZATK010000001.1:19727-21672 GCA_964488085.1 uncultured Candidatus Saccharibacteria bacterium | reverse complement strand
TTTTTTCTGATATTATTTTTTATTTTTGGCAATGTCAATTGGAAAAATAAAATTGTAAGATCAATAAATATTTTTTTGTCGGGTAATTTTTTTGATGACGAACTAAATGCCCTGAAGTTAGAAAATCAAGCTCTTAAAGTTCAAATTTTAGAATTAAATAATAAAATTGTTCCTCTTAAATCTGATGTAGTTATCGGGCAGGTTTTTTCTTCTTATCCTTTTAATAATAAAAATTTGTTAAGTATTAATGTGGGAGCAAATCAGGGCATAAAAGAATTAATGCCAGTAACTTTAGGGGGATATACTTTGGTAGGTCAGGTTAGTAAGGTTTTTAAAAATTATAGTTTAGTAAGGACAATTTTTAGTCCGGACTGGCAAATACCTGTAAGAATTGGAGAAAAGAAAATTCCCGCTCTTTTGGCGGGGGGGCCCAGTTTAAGGTTGACTATGATTGTAAATGACAAGCCCATTTTTGAGAATCAGCCTATTTTTGCGGCATCGCAAGATTTGCCTTATGGATTAAGCATCGGCATGGTAACTGATATTCAAAATAATTCTGATACCGGAGTTTTTCAAGAAGCTAATGTTAATTTAGATTATGATTTTGATAATCTTACCGAACTTTTTGTTTTACTATGGACCGCAGATTAGTTTCCCAAATTTTTTTAGTAATTTTATTTGCTTTATTGCAAAATACTAATCTTTTGTCTTTGAGTGGTATAAAAATTAATTTAGCATTGATATTAATTTTAGCCCTTGCCTTTATGGTTCGTAATTGGATAGAGTATTTATGTTTGATAATTATCGCTTCTATTTTACTAAAAGCAGAGGCGGGATGGGATTGGAGTATTATTATTTTTACTTTGGTAACTCTGGTAATCTATTTTTTGAAAAAGTTTTTACCATGGCAAATTTTGTTGAATTATTTATTTTTAGTTTTTTTATCAACGTTAATTTTCTATCTATTATTAGATTGGCATTTTATACAAAATAATTTTATTATTTTCTCTAAAGAATTGGTATATAATATGACATTCGGTCTATTATTATATCTTATTTTAATTAGATTTTATAATGAATCCCGTTAGAGATAACTCATCTATGCACAGAATTTATATCTACAAAAAAATAATAAACAAAACGCACTGGTCAAGCGTGCTATTCACGGTCGCCCAAGGCGACCTATCTCTAACGGGATGAAGGAGCCAGAACTAAATTTTGAAGATGCTATATTAGACCAGTGGTCTGACAGTGATTTAAAGCGTTTAGAAAAGCCTCTAGTATCAAATGTTTTTTGGCTGGTAAGTATTTTCGGCATATTAGTAATATTATTGGTAGTTTTTAGAGTTTTAGCTTTGAATTGGTTTTTTGGTGATTTTTATAAAAACAGATCTTATAATAATGTCAATCAAGAATTTATTATTCCGGCTTACAGGGGAATTATTAGCGATCGCTTTGGTAATCAATTAGTGAAAAATATTCCGAGTTTTAGCGTTAGTATTAATAAATCCGAGTTTATTAAAAATCGATCAAAACAAAACGAATTGTTAAAAAAACTCTCATTTGTTTTAGAAATTTTGGAAGATGATTTAAGGAAAATAATTAAAGATATAGATTTAGAAGAAGGTAATAAAATATTATTAGCTCGCAATATTACTTTGGAGCAGGCAATTGATTTGCAAAGTTTGAAAAATGAAGCGTTGATAGTTGAAGATGATTATAAAAGAGACTATGTAGAACCACTGGTCCTCTCTCATGTGTTGGGATATACGGGGCTTATTGATTGGTCAAAAAATATTGAAGGAAAAACGGGATTAGAAGATTTTTATAATGATAAGCTAAGAGGCGAAGATGGCGCTTATGTTATTTTTCGTGACGCCAAGGGCAATGCTTTGCAGAAAAAAATTATAAGGGAAAATAAGCCCGGCTCTCAATTGCTTATTAC
>CAZATK010000001.1:6456-19627 GCA_964488085.1 uncultured Candidatus Saccharibacteria bacterium | reverse complement strand
CTTTGCAGAAAAAAATTATAAGGGAAAATAAGCCCGGCTCTCAATTGCTTATTACTGTAGATTTAGAATTCCAAAAATATTTTTATGAAAGATTTCAACAAAGCTTGCAAGAACTGGAGCGTCATGCCGGCACCGGCATAGCGATGAATCCGAAGACGGGGGAGATTTTAGCGATGGTCAGTTTTCCTAGCTTTAATAATAATGAGCCGGTTAAATATTTGCGCGCTCCGAACCAACCGCTTTTTAACAGAGCGGTCTCTGGTGTTTATAGTCCTGGTTCTACTATAAAACCACTGATGGCTTTGGCGGGATTAAAGGAGAAAGTAATGGATACAAACTTTGAGGTTTATTCTCCCGGATATTTGGAAATTCCCAATCCTTATAATCCTGAAAATCCTAGTCGGTTTTTAGATTGGAGAGTAAATGGTTTGGTTAATTTACATTCCGCTCTAGCTCGTTCCAGTAATATTTATTTTTATGTTATTGGGGGAGGGTATAAGAACACTAAGGGATTGGGAATTAATAAATTAAATGAATACTGGAAAAAGTTTGGGTTTGATAAAAAAACTAATATTGATTTATCAAATGAAGCGGTCGGCTTTTTGCCCAATCCTGAAGAGAAAGAAAAAAGAACCAAGCAACCATGGCGTATTGGAGATACATACAATGTCAGCATTGGTCAAGGGGACTTAATTATTACTCCCATTCGTCTTTTGACTATGATTGCTTCTATCGCCAATAACGGAAAAATGATGAAGCCCCATTTTTTATTGGATGAACCGCCTGATATTTTATTTGATTATTCTGATTGGGGAGATTTGATAAAAGAAGTTCAACGCGGGATGAGAGATGCGGTGGCGCAATCATATGGCACAGCTAATTTTTTATATGATTTGCCCTATAAGACAGCCGGCAAAACTGGTAGCGCTCAAATAGCCAACAATACTAAAACCAATGCTTTTTTTACGGGGTATGGGCCGGTAAGCGATCCGCAAATAGTAATTTTGATTTTAGTGGAAGATGCTAAGGGCGGAAGTTTAAACGCAGTTCCAATCGCAAAGGATGTTTTGAAATGGTATTATGATAAGCGTCTGTGATTTATGCAAAAACTCATTGTTGCTAATTGGAAAAATAATCCCGTTTCGGTTGCCGAAGCTATCAAACTAGCGAAAGAAACCGACCATGAAAATTTAGTTATTTGTCCGCCTTTTAATTTTTTAAGGGATGTTGCTTCCGTCATTAAAAAATCTCCATTAGGAGCTCAAGATTTAATTGAGTCGTCGGTTTCGGAATTAAAAAGTTTAGGAGTTAGATATGTGATAATCGGTCATTCTGACAGAAGAAAACTTGGAGAAACTAATGAAATAATTGCCCAAAAAATAGCTATCGCAGTAAAAGAAGGATTTATGCCAATTTTGTGTGTTGGAGAAACTTGGAAAGAAAAACAATCCGGCAAAAAAGAAGAAGTTTTAAGGGAGCAAATAAAACCCGCATCTCAGAAATTCGAAATTCGAAATTCGAAATTCGAAATTTATGTAGCATATGAGCCCGTATGGGCTATCAGTACTTCGGGGTCTGGGCAAATAGATAATCCCCTAGAATCTTTAGAAACTATTAAATTTTTAAAAGAATTAGTTAATGCCCATTTTCTTTATGGCGGCTCGGTTACGTCAAAAAACATCAGAGATTATTTGAAATATGAAGAAATTGAAGGGGCTTTAGTTGGCGGTGCCAGTTTATTGCCGGAAGAAATTTTAAATATGATATAATTTAAGGTGTGATTAAATATTCTTTTTTGGCGTTTGTTTTATTTTTGTCTTTTACGAGTTTTGTTTTTATCCTGAGCCCAGTCGAAGGATTTGCGCAAGCGCCTATCGTTTTGACTAAAACTGAAGTGGAACTTAGAAAAGCAATACAGGCCGATATAAATAACACTAACGAAAGCATAGCGGACTTGAATGATTTGTATTCTGAAAATAAAGCAGAAGGAAGGTTAGCGACTGTTATTGCTAGTTTTCATTCTAAAGAAATATTATTACCAGAGCTTCAAAGAATATTAGACGAAGAAACTGATCATTTTGAGCGTCTTTTTAATGATGCTATTTATAATTATGGCTTGAAGAATGAAAGTGAATGGATAAGTAAACTTCTTACTATAATTATAGAAGATGATAAGAAGAAAAAAGAACCTAATAAGCAATTTACAAAAGAAGAAATTGCAATGTTGGGAGCTATTGGAACTAAATCAAATAAAAACACAGAAGCTATTATAGTTCTTTTCGAAAAATTTAAAGAAGAATGCGGAGGAGAAGAAGTCGCAGAAAAAGAGGCAATGAGGGGATTTGCAGAAGAAGCGGTGAGAGCAAAACTTTACTTAGAAGAGTTAGAAAGAAAAAGAAGGGTGGAAGATACGAATAAAGAATTGGACAGAAGGTTGAAAATGACTGAAGAAGAAAGGATAATGGAGGATCTGAAACTAATGAGAGAAAAATTTGGTGGGATTAAGAGGGGCGGGGATTATCTTACCGATCAATATATTCCTCGTGAAGAACGGAATCGTTATATTGTAAAGCTACCAGAACCAGAAGAAGTGATGGATCCTAGTTGGTGGGAGCGAATAAGAGATTTCTTCCCTCTTTTTCGGAAGGAGTCACCATTAGTTCTTCCTCCATACACTGATGAAGAACGGGCGGAATATAATAGAAGACTAAAAGAAGAAGAACCGCGAAGAAGAGAGACGCCTCTAAGGACGTTACCAGAAGTAAAAGAAAGAGTTGAACTTCTAAAGATATTATCAGGATTTAAATAATAATAAATAAAGACAAAACCCCCGTAAGGGGGTTTTAGCGTCGGCGTATGACGAGCAAAAGAACTGCAACCGTAAGTAATCCTAACGCTATCAGCAAATTGCAGAATACATACATCTTCAAGCTCCTTTTTGGGAAGTTGATGTTCCGACTTCTGTGTCTATTTTATCATGATAATGATAGGATGTCAATAAAACACCATTTAATTTTCTCCAACCCCTTACGGCCGCTCCAGCGGCGGCCTCCAGTTCTTCTCGCCACGGCGAAGTTTTTGTTTTAAGGATAATTGTAACAAAAACACCTCGCTCGTGATTCTATTAAGAATCACTTCGCTAGCCGCTCCTGCTCGAAAGGTTTCCGAAAATCAAAAGGTGTTTTATAAGTTTTGAGGTCGTAAAAAAACCCACTCCCCGAAGGGGGGGTGGGTTTTGCGAAGACCGCGACTACCAATCCAGAAACTCTTCCAGATGCAGGTAGTAACAGAAACAGAAAACACCAACCGTCGCCAAGACACCAATGACCATCAGGACGGCTTTGAGTCTCTTCACAGCTCCTCCTTTCCTAAAGTTAACGTTCTAATTGCGCTCATTATATCACAAAGACATTAAAATGTCAATATAAGACAATTAGAGAGGATTTCAATGTGTTATAATTAAACTAGTTTCTTTTTATAAAGAAACCCGTCTCGCCTAAAAGGCGGACGGGTCTTCAGAGTCGGAGGTGGGTGCAAATACCCCTCCCCACTCCCAGTCGCTTTTGATCTCGTGTGTCTTCCAGCCGATCCAGACACCTGAAGAAAAAGCGAGCAAAATGTACAATAAAACCAGTACGATTTTGTGCCATTTTCTCATCGCATGCTCCTATTTGTGAAGTGAAGGTGCAAACCCAATTTCAGAGCACAGTATATCATAATAAGTTATAATTGTCAAATATGATTAAAAACCCAAAACAGCAACTTATAATAATAACAGTTTTGATCTGTTTGGCTGTTTCTCTCTCCTCCAACGCTCAAGCCCCTCCAACTTATTTAATGAATGAGTTAGGGCAATTTCTAGATTCATCATTAGAAGAAATTAATGATTATTTATCAAAAATAGAAGAAGGGCTAGCAGATCCTAGAGACGAATTAGAAGAAGCCGAAGACGGAAGCGCAAGAAAAGAGGCATTTAAAAATTTAGTGAGCTCATTAGAATATATAAAAGAACTTATTGAGAACCAGAAAATGATAATTGAAACTCTTCAGGAAGATTTGGAGTCGGGAAAAATAAATACAGATACGCAAATAGATAAAGAACTGCAAAAAATTTTGACTATCGTTAATTTTATAAAAGACAAATCTATTCCATACACAATCCAAACATTAGATGGTGTATACAATCAATTAAAGTGGTATGAAAAACCACTTGCCGGTATAGGTGACAAACAAGACGAATTAAGACTTCAGCAAAAAAAAATAGAGGAAATGGTTTCAAAAATAAGCAGTTTAATATCCAGAAACTTACTAGAAAGAGATGTTTCGGATGAATCCGAAGAAGAAGTTTCCGGAGAAGATCAACCCGAAGAAGAGTGTCCCGAAGAAATGCTTGACGAAGAAGAAATTATAGAAGAATTTAGTAAATTTAGAAATGATTTAATAAAAAAAGCGCGTTTAGATATGGGGCAGAATGAAAAAGAAATTGAGTATTGGGAAAGAATATCATTGGGCGCGAAAAATTCCGGGTTCGATACTTTGGCCAAAGAAATAGATAATTTGCTAGTTATGCTACACAAAAGACAGGCCTTATCAGAAGCTTTAAGGACAGCGTTAGAGGACGCTTCAAGCACAGAAACAACGATAGACGGCATATTAGAAGAAATAATTTTAAATGATAATGCTATTAGGAAAAAATTGTATGATAAGGGATATGGAATTCAAGTATCACAAAACTCTATTTATTATTGGTTGACAGAAGCATATAAAAAATCAACGCCTGAAAGGCGAAAGGGAATTTTAGACATAATGGAACATTTAAAAGTATATCAAGAAGCAGTATCAAATGAGAGTCTTATTTTTAGGAAAATAATTTTAGGGCAGATTGTTTCATTTGAACCTCAACGGCCATTAGTTCCGGCAATAAGAGATATTGATACCGCGCAGGCAAAAAAAACATTAATTGACTTTACGTGGCGAAAAATAGCTCATCAATTTCCTAATATGGAAATTGATATTGAAAATGCGGTGATATATTGGGTTTCTGATACGGGACTTAAAGAGCCGGTAAGCGGGCGTTTTATTGAGAAGGTCGTTGTAACTTTTTACGATGAAAACTGTAAAGAGTATGTAGTGTCTTTTGATATTCCCATAAGAATGGAGAACGAAACGGATGAAGAATACCAAAGAAGACATGTGGAGTTATTTACGAAGGCGCTGAAGATCGCTTTAGCAGGATTGCCTGCTCAAAGATGATATAATTAACTAGTGCGAAAATTCCTCTTGTTTTTTATTATTTTAACGGCGGGATTTTTTATTTTTCAAGACGTTTCTTTTGGACAAGAAATTCGTAGGCCAACTTTATATACCAAACCCACGCCCTTATTCAATGATTTGTTAGGTCGTAATAGTCCTTCTTGGACATTAGAAAAGCAATTATATTCTGGTCCCAATCCAGATTGGGAAAATTATATAAATATTGTAAGAGATCCAAAAAAATCGCCAACTGGAAAAATTCCTTATTTAGTTGACTCTGATGGTAAACCCGTAGATGGAGACAAAGCAACTTTTATTAATGATTATATTTCTCGCACTTACAAAGCCAAGATGCTTAAAGAAAAATCTATATTTTGGCATGTTTTAGACAAGGTTATTAAATTATTAAAGGGATATAACATAGAAATTGACAGAAAAAATAGTAAGCAATATGTAGTTGATGGTCTCGCTGAAGAACTAAGGGTTTCTTATTGTATTGCTAATTCTAATGGAGAGGCAAAATTTTGCACATTCATAAATATACAAGTTGCAAATGATTGTCCGGGGGAGTCAGGAGAGACTTCAGAGGAATATTTTTCAAGGTTGGCTGAATTTATAGCCAGTGAGATATTAGAAAAAGAGCAGTTAGAAGGAATTAATAGAAACGAAGTAAAGATTCAGGAGATGTCTGCTCTAATAATTCCTCCTTTTCAGCAAAAAGACTTAACAACTCCTCGTATGCCTACTACAGAAGAGATTCAACAGTTAAAAGCGGTAAAAAAAACTCAAGAGCGGGATATTTTAGAGCAGGATCCTGCGACTAATCTTTGGAATTGGAAAATGGAACCATATCGTCAGGCTCAGCGGGATCAGGCAAATGCCCCCACTGCACCTGTTTTTAACCCATTTAAGGCATTTTTTAAAGTATTGAAAGAGCAGTTTGGGTTTTAATTAATTTAAAAATGTTATAATTAACTAGTGCGAAAATTTCTCTTATTTTTTATTATTTTAACGGCGGGATTTATTGCCTTTCAGGGCGTTTCTTTTGGGCAAGCTGAAAAAAGGCCAGAGACAATTTTGTATACTGCCTCTTGGTGTACCTATTGTCGTGTTTTAGAATCCGAATTAAATAATGGTCCTTATGGAAATTATTGGCGGCTTTATGTTTATCCTCAGGACCCAAATCCTAGTGACCCAGTTGCTGGTATACCTTATTTGAGAGTGGAAGGAAGGGAGATCTCAGCAATGAAAGCAGCGACTATTAACGCTTATATAGAAAGAACAATTAAAAAGGAGGGTGGAATTAGGGGTGATCCGATCCAACCTCCAGTTGTTCAACCTCCAGCAACCGGAGAGAAGTTTGGGAAAAATTCCAAAAAACTAATGTCTCTTGTTGATGAATTATTAAAAGAGGAGAATATAAAAATTAACGTTGAAGCTAGTAGGCAATATGTTGTGGGGGGTTTTGTTCAAAAATTAAAAGTTTGGTACTGTACTCTGGATTCTTGCAAACCTATAGATATACAAGTTTCTGATTGTCCTGGCGAAGAAGGGGAGTCTCAAGAAGACTATTTTAAAAGATTGGCTGAATTAATACGCGATGAAATATTAGAAGTGGAGAAAACTTCAGTTCCAAATCCCGAAGAAGGGTTACAAGAAGATGACGAATCATCATTAGATGAATTAAATCAATTTTTTAAAGATTACGATCCTTTATCAGAACCTGATTATGATGAAGAGGAGTGGAGGCCAGGAAGACCATTGGCGCCAATTCCCGCACCTATTCCGGGAGGAATAAAACCATTATGGGACTTTTTTCAACAAGATACGCATACAAACAGTAAAGAGCCCGATCTTTCTATTCGCACTAATGAAGACCTTCAACGATTACAAGGCCTAGAGACAGAAAGAATAGGGGGATATGGTGTTCCGCTTAAAGAGTCACCCTCTATTATGCCTTCTCTCCAAACAAAAGAAGCGCCCGTTCCCTCTAGTTCTTGGAGAGAAACATTGAATGAATGGTTCCATAAATTATTTCCCAATATTTATGAAAATACTCCATAAATGTTTTTATAAAATTGAATGATTAAAAAAATATTTTTAATAATTTTCTTCGTTTCAGCAGTTTTAACTAATGTTGTTAGCGCTCAGTTACAAGGGCCACTTCCGATTAATGTTAGGGGTTTACCCGAAGCGGTGCAAAAAACTTTTCAATCTACAGTTAGGATTGAAGATGGTAGGGGGCAAGGGACGGGTGTTATCGTTGGTGACGGAACTTATGTTCTAACTGCCGCTCATAATCTAGAGCCCCTGATGGATTCTGGCGGTGATTCTTGGACTATAACAACTATAGATGGTAAAAAATATAAAGCATATGTAGTAAGATATGGAAATAATACGCCTGTTATCAGTGTAAATGGGGATACGGCGTTGCTTAAACTAGTTGGCGTAAAGTCCGGCGAATTAAACCCTGCGCCCATTGCTCAACAAAAACCAAAAGATAAGGACAGGGTTTATTCATGTACCGCAGGTCATGATGGTAATCTTGATTTTCATGTTTGTGAGCCACAAAATGAACCTCGTTATTTTATAGGAAATTCTACCGAAAGCTCACAAGTTCGTGATCATACAGGGAAACTTCGTTCAGTGCCAATAATTTGTGATTCTGTAACTGGTAATTGTTTTAGTGGCACTTCTGGCGGTCCTTTTATTAATGAACGAGGAGAGATTGTTGGTTTAGCAAGTTCAGGATTGAGGGAAGGCGGAACAAAAAGTCTCGGTTCTATAACAACTTTAGAATCTGTCCAATTAGTAATGAAATACGCCAAGCCAACAGTTTCTCCTCCTATTCGTCCTCCTGTTGTTTCAGCTCCCGCTCCAAATTTAGAAAGTTCAAAAATTATAATATATTGCGAAAATAGTACGGAGGGAAGAGAAAAATGTAGAGAATTAGGAAAGGGAATAATAAATTCATTAGGAAAAGATTTTAGTATTGTTGCTAAGTATGCTCCATCACCAGAATTAGTTGGAAAAGTAAAGTTTAATGGAGAAGTAATGACAGTTGGTGAGTTGTTAAAATTGTGCGATCCAGCGAATTCTGAACAAGACATTATTGTTCCTCCTCCCACATCTTCTCTTAAAAAAACCGTGATTAATTTAGAAGATTATCGTAATAGCCAACCTGGAAATTATCAATTAGCTACAGATTCAACAAGTCCTGGTTCAAGTGCTCACGAACGTGTTCACGGAGTTAATGCTATTGGACGTCGCGTATTGGGAAATGGTACGGGCACAGCTTTGCAAGTTGGTTTTGATGAAAAAGGTAATCCCGTTGTTGTTTATATAGAAGAACCAAAAGGCACAATATCGCAAGCTAATAATTATATGCCAAATTTTATTAAAGTTTCTGGATCGGGTTGGGAAACTTATGTAAGAAAAAATATAGAAAGTTCCGATCCTAACAAGTGGACAGAAATAACTTATTTATTTGACGAACAAAGTGCTTATATTATAGGTTCTAACGCCTATCTTAAAAATAAAGACGCCAGTCTTTATTTATCTTTAGAAAGAACTTCTGAATTTGCTATTATTGCAATGTCAGCCTCTAGTTTTATAAAAGACAGCGATCCTAGTTATTTTGAAAATAGTAATTTTAAATCATTGCTTAAATTACAAATTGAAAGATCTATGGATGTGATTGGGCGTGGATTGCAGGCTGAGACCAATATTCCTTCTGATCAAGTTCGTATTGCTCGTATTAATTCTATAATGAATAGAATGCAAACTAGTCCAGAAATGAAAAAGACCCGTCAATTAATGATAGATACTTATGGTAAGGAATGGACAGGAAGAGTGCTGGGATTTACAAATCCTTGATTTTTAGAACTGAATATGCTATACTATGGAGAGTGAGTGTATTATTTCTTGGCGACGATATCGACTGAGAAATATAACTTTCTAAATATGTGACAAATTGCCCCCGTAAGGGGGCTTTTTGTTATTTTTTTTAGAAAAAATAAAAATCCCTACTTGCTTTAACGAGCTTAGTAGGGATTTGGTTCGTCGTTTATGATTCTCATGTGGGTTTTGTAAATTTTAAGACCGTCTACTGTTCCATATATTAGGTCCATAAAATTAACCCATCTGGCCTCCGCTATCTGCCCCCTCGGATCATTAGGTTGAAGACCTTTAGAAATATCATCGGTGTAATAAATCGCATCGTAAACAATCAATTCGTGATCTTTACCTCTTTTTTCTGATATTCTTGATTCTGGATCAATTGTAATTTTATCTGGAGTTAAGCCTGTTTCTTCCCCTAGCTCTCTAATGGCAGTCGCGATTTCGTGCAGACAATATTCTGGCACTTGTGATTCTCCTACCATTTTTCGGGCTTCTTGATTACAATCTTTTAAATCTTGATCTTTTTGTCCACCTCCAGGCATTCCCCATCCTTCATCTTTGTACTCTCCGTTGGGTAGTGGCTCCGGTTCTGGCAGGTCTCTTACGAGACAAATATGTTTTCTGTCAGGCGTCCAAAGTCTTAACTTAATCGTTTTTGACCCCACATTACACCTCCTTTCCAAGATGCTGGTTGCATATTAGTAGAATTTGAATATGATGTCAAAGCATTATATACTGACCGAGGGGTGATATAGCACTCACTTTAACACATTAATAGGAGGTCACGTATTACCCCTCACGGAAGAGAAATGCCCGCCTGCCCTTTTTAGGGGCTTTCAGTTTTAAAATATGTTTGAAGAGAATGTAAAACTAAGCCAATTTAGCAATTATAAAATAGGCGGGATGGCCCGTTATTTTTTTATTGCCAATAGTTTGAATAATCTTTACAAGGCAATCAGAAAGTCCCAGAGCGAAAAAATCCCTACCTTTATTTTGGGCGGAGGAACTAATCTTTTGATAAGTGACAGCGGTTTTCAAGGATTAGTAATTAAGTCCGATTTTAATTTCATACATCAAAATGAATGTTTATTAACGGTTGGTTCTGGAGTGATAGTTGGAGATCTTTTAAATTTTTGCATAGAGAAAAATTTATCAGGACTAGAGTGGGCAGGAGGACTGCCCGGAACTGTCGGGGGAGCGATACGCGGCAACGCTGGCGCTTTTAAGGGCGAGATTAAAGACAGCGTAGTTGAAGTTTTGAGTTTAAAATTAGGAGATTTAAGTATAATCAAACGCAATAAAAAGGAATGTAATTTTGGTTATCGAAGCAGTGTTTTTAGGCAATTAGATAAAAAAAATAACGAAATGATTTTATCAGCAATACTTTCTTTAAGAAAGGGTGATAAAAAAGAAATTCGCCAAGCAATTGAAGATAAGATAAAATGGCGGCAAGATCGCCAGCCTTTGGAACATCCTAATATCGGCAGTATTTTTAAAAATGTTGATTGGAAAAAAGTTCCACAAAATTGGCAGGAGAATGAAGAAATAAAAAAACATTTAAAGACCGATCCTTTTCCGGTAATTCCTGCGGCCACTTTAATTGATAAATCTGGGCTAAAGGGAGTAGTTTTTGGCGGGGCGATGATTTCTCCCAAACATCCCAATTTTATAGTGAACACTTTACAAGCCAGCTCTAAAGATGTTGAAAAATTAATTAAACTTGTCAAAATTACCGTTAAAGATAAATTTGATATAAATCTAGAAGAAGAAATAATTTATGTTTAACTTTCTTTTTAACCCCGCAAACAAATACAAAAAAACAATTGCCAAAATCAATGCTTTAGAAACAGAAGTTAAAGCGTTGACGGATGGCCAGTTAAAAGAAAAGAGCGTTGAGCTGAGAGAAAAAATTAAATCCGGTAGTTCGTTAGATGATATTCTTCCAAATGCTTTTGCGCTGACGCGAGAATCAGCGAGGCGCACTCTTAAGCAACGGCATTTTGATGTTCAATTAATTGCTGGAATAGTTTTACACGAAGGCAAAATAGCAGAAATGGTTACCGGCGAAGGAAAAACATTATCAGCCACTTCTCCTGCGTATCTAAACGCCTTATCCGGTCAAAGCGTTCATATTGTTACCGTAAATGATTATTTGGCCAAGAGAGATGCCGTATGGATGGGTCAGATTTATGATTTGCTGGGGCTAAAAGTTTCTTGTTTGGCTCACGATTCCTCTTATATTTATGATCCTAAATTCAGTGGTAAGGATGAAAGCGTTGACAAAGAGCGTGACACAACCGGCGGATTTTTGGTGCAACAAGAATTTCTGCGTCCGGTTTCTCGCAGAGAAGCATATCAAGCTGACATTATTTACGGCACGAATCACGAATTTGGTTTTGATTATTTACGCGACAATTTAATTTACAATGTTAGCAATCAAGCTCAGCGTGATTTTGCTTATGCAATTATTGACGAAGTGGACAGTATTTTAATTGATGAAGCTCGCACTCCGTTAATTATTTCCGCTCCCGACGAAGAATCCAGCCACTATTATAAAAATTTCGCCAAAATTGTAGCTCATCTAGAAAAAGATATTGATTATAATGTTGATGAAAAAGCCAAGTCGGTTGACATTACCGAAGAGGGAATAGACAAGGTTGAAAAGTCTTTAAATTTGAAAGATTTATATTCTTCTGAAAATATTCGGTTGGTTCACTATTTGCAAGAATCATTAAAAGCCAAGGGGCTTTTTACTCGTGATAAAGATTATGTGGTTAAAGACGGAGAGGTGATAATTGTTGATCAATTTACGGGCCGGCTTATGCACGGCCGTCGTTATTCCAGCGGATTGCATCAGGCGATAGAAGCCAAAGAAAATGTTTCCGTGCAGAACGAATCAAAAACTTATGCTCAGATTACTATTCAAAATTATTTTAGGATGTATAAGAAATTAGCGGGAATGACCGGCACTGCTCAAACTTCAGCTGAAGAGTTTGACAAGGTTTATAAATTGGAAGTTTTTACCGTGCCAACTAATAATCCGTTAATTAGAAAAGATTTAGTGGATGTTGTTTATAAAAATACTGACGCAAAATATTCCGCCATTATTGATGAAATTAAAAAAAGAAATGAAAAAGGCCAGCCGATATTGATTGGCACGGTTTCTATTGAAAAGAACGAGCAGTTGTCTCGGCGTTTAAATGAGGCAGCGATTAAACACGAAGTTTTAAATGCTAAAAATCACGAACGAGAAGGGGCAATTATTGCACAGGCAGGAAGAGCCGGTTCTGTAACTGTTGCCACTAATATGGCTGGCCGTGGAGTGGATATTGTTTTGGGAGGAAATCCGCCTTTGGCTGATGAAATGAATAAAGTTCGTGAAGTCGGCGGTCTTCATGTTATTGGCACCGAACGCCATGAAGCTCGTCGTATTGATAATCAGTTAAGAGGCCGTTCTGGAAGGCAGGGCGATTCCGGTTCAACGCAATTTTTCTTATCTTTAGAGGACGATTTATTAAGAATTTTTAGCGGTGATCGTCTGAAAAATTTAATGCAGTCATTAAAAATTCCTGATGATCAGCCGATAGAATCCAGAATGGTTTCTCGAGCCATAAGTCAAGCCCAATCAAAGGTGGAAGGTTTAAATTTTGACGCCCGCAAACATCTTTTAGAATATGATGATGTTTTAAATAAACAAAGACAGGCGGTGTATAAAAAGCGTAAAGAATTATTAGAAGGTAAATCACACCCGCAATTACTTCATATGATGGATATTCTTTGGATGACTCATTTGGAAGATATGGAGGCGTTGGCGGAAGCAGTGCGTCTTCGAGCGTATGGTCATCATGATCCTTTAGTAGAATATCGGCGCGAAGGCCATCGTTTATATCAGGAAATGTTGGCAAGATTTGAAGAGTGGATGAAGGAGAATGAAGAAAGAATTATGAATAAAGATGACCACGATATTCCGATTCATAAGGAAGAAAATTTACAATATAGCAATGTGGGGCGAAATGAT
>CAZATK010000001.1:0-6356 GCA_964488085.1 uncultured Candidatus Saccharibacteria bacterium | reverse complement strand
TATTCCGATTCATAAGGAAGAAAATTTACAATATAGCAATGTGGGGCGAAATGATTCTTGCCCATGTGGCAGTGGAAAAAAGTTTAAGAGGTGTCATGGGAAATAAAACCATTGTCGTATCGGGGGGATTTGACCCTCTTCATATTGGGCATATTCGGATGTTTCAAGAGGCCAGAAAACTTGGCGACAAGCTCGTTGTGATTTTGAATAATGATAACTGGCTGAGGAAAAAGAAGGGTTTTGTATTTATGTCGCAAGACGAACGGGCAGAGTTAATTCAGCACATTAAGTGGGTTGATGACGTGGTGCTTACAGAGCATGAGCCGGACACGAATGATATGAGCGTATGCAATGAACTTCGCAAAATCAGGCCTCATATCTTTGTAAATGGCGGTGATAGAAAGCTCAATAATATTCCTGAAGTGCCGGTTTGTGAGGAGATAGGATGTAAGATGGTTTTTAATGTTGGCCGTGGTGGAAAAGTTCAATCGAGTTCGTGGCTTCTTAATAATTATTTAAAGGAGGGTCATGGGGGATAAATTATAAAAGAAAAAACCGCTGGGCGAACCATGCGGTATTAATTAATCGATCATATTTATTTTTTCTCGCTCGGTCTTTCTGCGGTTTTCAATGATTTCTTGTTTCATAGCTTCATTGCCAGTAATTGCAGGACAATCTTTGTCATGAGAGATATAGTTGTCGAGACCGGCAAGGTATCCACCGCCGCACCAGAAACACTCTGAGCTTACGCTGGCTAGATGCGCCTGACACATATCTCATCTCCTCGTTACTTGTTATAGATCTGACATAAAGTTATCAAATTCTTGCGGGTTAATCAATAAAGCGTAGAAGTGTCATGGGCAATGAGGGATAAAAAAAGTCCGACCTCACTAGTCGGGCTTATCGAGATAGCGAAGAATCAATTCTTCCGAAACTTCGCCGAATCTCTTATGAACCAAATTAACCACTTGCTGTAAGGATGTGCGAACTTTCCACGAATATAGTCTAAGTCGTTCATGGGTTTCGGGAGAAATTTCTACAAACTTCGTTTTTTCGTTTTGTTGAAAGAACAATTGAATCATTTGATACCTCCTTATTTCCTTGGATTCCGTTCAAGATGCTAGCATAACGAACACCAAGAAATCAAGGAAAGGCTCGAAGCCCAAAGAGCTCTGTGCCTACTTAGACGAATCGAGGACTT
This sequence comes from uncultured Candidatus Saccharibacteria bacterium, assembly GCA_964488085.1. Taxonomy (GTDB): domain Bacteria; phylum Patescibacteriota; class Minisyncoccia; order UBA6257; family UBA11618; genus CAZATK01. The sequence continues at coordinate 5,155 of CAZATK010000001.1, read as the reverse complement.
GCATGATGCCGTTTATAAACAAGAAAAAGCCTGCTAAAAACAATGTTAGTCCTAAATCATTTCCCATGTAAGCTCTCATACCTGCTATCATGAAAAATCCGCTGGCTAACCCCATTGAAAGATGGCGCATTTCGTCTCCTTTCTACTTCTTTTTAAGGGTTACACAACTGTATAATCCGCCATCTGCACCCTCTTTCAGTTCAACTTCCGCGATTACTTCAGCCACGAGACGATCATCTTCATAGACAAGCACTTTGGCGGGATCGCGAGATGCCCCACCTTCTGAATTAACTTCCACTCTGACTGCCATGGCGTTCTCCTTGTAAGGGATGTTCTGGGGATAACGTAACGAATCCTTGCGGGAAAATCAATAAAAACTAAATCCATTTTTCATTCATAAACTTAAGAATAGTTTGTTCGGTCAGACAGCCGTACTCTTTTAAAACTTGCAACCAAAGCCACTGCATTGAACGATTGTGGAACAGTAGTTTATCTCGAACAAAATTATATGTATCTTCGGAAATTTCTACATCAGGCTCATCACAATCCCAAACCGATATTCTTCTGGTCATATTCGCCTCCATTCATTAAGAGCTCGGTTTAAAAAGTTCTGTTCAGAAATTACAGTAAAATTATTGACTCGTCAATGTCCAAATCCCAACTCCTTGAGATTTAATTAGAAATTAGTAATTAGAAATTTAAGCGAAACGTCTCTACCTAACTAAAAAGAAAGTCCAATTGCGAGCGATGCCGTCTATTGCCACTCCCGTAGTATTTCGTAATCTTATATTTACTCCGTTGGTATAAGCGTCTGCTCCAGTATAAACTAGCCCATCTTCTAAAAGAAGTGGCGGTGAGAGAAAAATTTGGTCTCCGGGAAAAATGACCGATCCTCCTATTGCAACAACTATAGTAACGCTGGAGTTTGCGGGGATGGATGGGGGATTAACTGATATAGTCCCGCGCCTTACAAAGTTTACTGCATCACCGCCGCCAAATGTAGAAGATCCGCTAATATTTAAGTTGCCAGATAAAAATAAATGCCTCCATCTATTTGCTGATGTCCCCATATCTAACAATGACGCTCCGGTAATACCTGGTTGCAGAGAAGTGTCAAAAACAGCAGCCGACGCCTTACTCACTCCTAAGGTAAAAGTTCTAATAGCTTGTTGCGTGATATTGGTACTGTTGTATTGTAAAGTTAAGTTAATTAAGACCACATCTCTTCCGGGATGACTGCTGACTTTTGTGAATCTAAGATTAGTAACCTTGACCTTATTATTGTTTAAATTATTTATACCGAAATTTTCCGCCCCGCCTTGTTTTACTTTTACGAAATCCCCCTCTCTATAAATAACTATCGGGCTATTTAGGTCAGTTGGAGCAGCCATTGGAACATCTCCTTCATTTGCCGCTTTAATAACTAAATAAGTACGTGGTAATCCTAAGGGCAATAAATCTATTTCATCATTACTGTCATCATTTACTACTAAAAAACTAGCATTTTGAATAGTATTTTGAATTCTTTGAAGAATAAAATTCGCTTGTTCGGCAACTTCTGAAGCCGCAGATTGCTCAACATCAACTCTTACAAATGTTACCAATATTGAAATTAAAAAAATACTTGCTACAGCGAAAATAGATATATAAACCAAAAGCTCAACTAAAGTAAAACCTCTACGATTCATAAGTTTATTATATCATACATATAAAATTTTAAACCGCAGTTGGATCAGAAAATAATATTAACAGTGTTTTGAATATAATTTTAAAATCTAGTGAAAGAGATTGATGTTTTATGTAAAGACCATCTAATTCTAAGGTTTTTTGAAATGATAATTGGGAAGAGCCGTTAATTTGAGATAGTCCGGTTAAGCCGGCTTTGGTCTGAATTAAATATTTATAATTTTCCGGATAGGCAGACACTTCTTCCGGGGCGTATGGCCGAGGACCGACCAAAGATATTTCATTTTTTAAAACATTAATTAATTGTGGAAATTCATCTATTCTGAATTTTCTTAACCATTTACCAATTCTAGTTATGCGCGGATCATTTTTAATTTTAAAAAAAGGACCATCGTTTCTTTCGTTGAGGTGTTGCAAAAACGGTTTTAATTCATGGGCATTTTTTACCATTGTTCGAAATTTATACAAGTAAAATTTTTTCCCATTACTTACTCTTATTAACTTTATAAATACTGGCCCCCTGCTATCAAGTTTTATGGCTAATGCTATAAAAGGTAAAAATGGCGTCGTAAATAACAATCCAGTCATTGTTCCCACTATATCAATAGCTCTTTTTACATTATTATTAATTCCTGCCTGCCGGCAGGCATGGCGTAATTCCGGATTCATAATTTATGAAAATTGCCCTATCTTATGATTATTTAAATCAATATGGAGGCGGTGAAAGAGTTTTGGAAGTTTTTTGTAATATTTTTCCCGATGCTCCTATATATACTATTTTATATGACGAGGAAAAAACAGGCGGTCGTTTTGCTGGGAGAAAAATTTACACTAGTTTTTTAGATTTTAAATTAACTGCCAGAAACCATCGTTTTTTTATACCGTTAATGCCTCTGGCGGCGCAAAGTCTAAATTTAGAAAATAAATATGATCTTGTGATTTCAGCAACGGCTGGATATGGAAAGGGGATTAGATATTCTGCCGGCACCAAACACCTTTGTTATTGTTATACGCCTTTAAGATATGCGTGGGAAAGGGACCATTTAAATTTTAAATTCCAAACTCTAAATCCTAAAATAAAAAGTTTTTTACTTAATCCTTTATTAAATTATTTAAAAAATTGGGATTATAAGGTGGCGCAAAAACCCGACACAATACTTGCCGATTCCCAATTTATAGCCGATAAAATTAAAAATTATTATAAAAGATCTGCCGAAGTTTTGTATCCCCCACTTGACGAGAAAAAATTTTTCTTTAGTTCAATTTTAAAAAAGAAAAATTATTTTTTAGCTGCGGGAAGATTGGTGCATTATAAAAAATTTGATCTTATTATTGAAGCGTTTAACCAATTAAAATGGCCTTTAAAAATTGTTGGCAGTGGTCCAGAATACGGTAATTTAAAAAGATTGATTCGTTCTTCTAATATAGAAATATTAAATTTTGTTTCTGATGAAAAATTAAGGCAAATGTATGCTGAAGCAAGGGCTTTAATTTTTCCTCAAGTGGAAGATTTTGGTTTGGTGGTAATTGAAGCGCAAGCTTGCGGAACCCCAGTTGTGGCCCTTGCTAACGGGGGTGCATTAGAAACTATAGAGGAGGGTAAAACGGGTTTATTTTTTAAATATCAAACCGTGGATAGTTTGAAGGATGCTTTAATGCGTTTTGCTCAAATAGAGATGAAATTTGACGAATTATACATTGCCAATAGGGCCAAACGTTTCAGTTTACAAAATTTCAATAATAGGATACAATCGTTGGTATTGTGCATGTTAGAGAAGAAGTAAATAACGAAGAGTTATTAAAAGAGGAAGTTGCAAGCGACTCCCCTTTTATTGCCCAAGAAGATTTAAAAGACATGGTTAATGTTGGTGTTTTATTTGGCAGAAAAAAGTCCAAGACCCAACCCAAGATGAATAAATATATTTTTACTTATAGCAAGGGCATTGCTATTTTTGACGCGCCACAGACTTTAGATTTATTGAATAAGGCAGTCGATTTTTTAAAGAGCGTGCTGGAAAAGAAACTCCCTATTTTAATCGTTGGCACACAGCCGGTTGCCAAAGATTTAGTGAGGGCTTTTGCCGATAAGTACAAATTTGCTTATGTAACCGAAAGATGGCTAGGTGGCACCTTGACGAACTTCCCTGTTATTTCTAAACGAATTGAATATTTTAAAAAAACCAAAATTGATAAAAGTATTGGAAAATTAGCAAAATATACTAAAAAAGAGCAATTAATTGTTGATAGAATGTTAGAAAAAATGGCAATTAATTTTACTGGACTTGAGATATTAAATCAGCTCCCAGCGGCTTTAATAGTTATTGATTCTAAAACTCATGATACGGCTGTGAGAGAAGCTAAAAAAATGAACATTCCGATTGTAGCTATTATAAACAATGATAATAATCCCGACGGCATAAAATATCCGATTCCCGCAAATGATAATATGCGATCCAGTTTGATTTGGATTTTAAACAAGATAGAATTAAGGATAAATGGTTAAATCTGGCGATGTGCAAAAACTTAGGGACTTAACTGGTGCCGGCGTGTTGGATTGTAAAAATGCTTTGGAAGAGGCGGGCGGGGATTTGGATGTTGCAAAAAAGATTATTTTTGAAAAAGGACTTTTAAGGGCGGAAAGAAAAACAGAAAGAAAAACTGGCGCTGGAATATTAGAAACTTATGTCCATAATGGGCGGATAGGGGTTCTGTTGGAATTGCGTTGCGAAACGGACTTTGTTGTGCGATCTGAACCCTTTCGCTGGCTGGCCCATGAACTGGCGATGCAGATAGCGGCCGTTGAACCCGAGAGCGTTGTGGTTCTTTTAAATCAACCCTATGTCAAAGATGAGTCAATGACTGTTGATCAATTAATTAAGAGTGTTATTTCTAAAACCGGTGAAAATATTAAAATAGATAAATTTTGCCGTTATGAGATTTAATGAGATGTATCCCGTTAGAAGCAACCCAAATAAGTATGGTAATAAAATTTATGAGTAACGCTATAAACATGAAACAAGTCGAATTGTGTATATCACGGTCGCCTGTGGCGACCTGCTTCTAACGGGATGTATGACTTTATATTGCAAATTTTCTTAATATCTAGCTTAGCTGTAGTTGTTTATTTAATGGCTAGAGCTCTGCCAAGAGTTGCTCAAAACGGCAAAGACCCGATTAATTTTTATGATTATTTTGAGCGATGGATTGATAGACTTCCAATTCAAAAATTTGATGATCGTTTAAATTTATTTTTGTCTAAATTTTTAAGAAAAACAAGATTGCTAGTAATGAAGATTGATACGCGCATAGTTCATAGTTTAGGAAAACTCAAAAAAAATGGTGAAAACGGTAATTTAGCGCAAGATTTACTAAACCATATTAATAATAATAAAAAGGAAGAGTAGGGGCGGCTAGTTGACAAAAAACTTTAAATAAGTTACAATAAGGGCAGAAATTTGAGTCTCCGTCC